>DASVFC010000643.1:0-3468 GCA_036380235.1 Vicinamibacterales bacterium | reverse complement strand
CGCACCTTCGCCTCGACGCTGAGTTATGGCAGTGTGCGCTTCCTCGCCGAGCCGATGGGCACGCGGCGGCAGGACACGATCCTGATCACCGACCTGCGTGTTGAGAAGACACACGCCTTCAGCGGCCGCAACATCTCGGTGTTCTTCGATCTCTACAACATGTTCAACCAGAATCCGGCGCAGAACCTGCAGTGGAGTTCGGGCACATCGTGGAATCGTCCGCTCAGCATCGTGCCGCCGCGACTGGCGAGGATTGGCGCGAAGCTGAACTTCTAGGCACGAAGGACACGAAGGACACGAAGACGCACGAAGAGCACGAAGAGCACGAAGGCACGAAAGACACGAGGGCTAAGGGGCGCGGAGACATAATGGATCCGTGCCCCTCCTCGTCGCCGACAATCTCCACAAAACCTACGTGACCGGCGAGGCGCGAGTGAGCGCGCTCGCCGGCGTGTCGTTCGCGGTCGATCGTGGTGATTTCGTCGCGCTGATGGGGCCGTCGGGGTGCGGCAAGTCGACGCTGCTGCACGTGTGCGGTGCCATGGACCGGCCCACCAGTGGCACGTTGCGGTTAAACGATCGCGACCTGTCGGCGATGGGAGACGACGAGCTGACGCGCGTGCGGCGCGAGCAGGTGGGCGTCGTCTTCCAGTTTTTCCACCTGCTGCCGACGCTCACCGTGAGCGACAACATCGCGCTGCCGTGCCTGCTTGCCGGCGTCGCGGCCGCCGAGGCGGAACGACGCGCCAGGGTGCTGGCCGAACGAGTGGGCATCGGCCATCGGCTGGATCATTTTCCGCAGCAGATCTCCGGCGGTGAGATGCAGCGCGCGGCGATTGCGCGCGCGCTTGTCCATCAACCACTGCTGATCGTTGCCGACGAACCGACCGGCAACCTCGATTCCGAGAACGGCGCCAACGTGATGGCGTTGTTGAAGACGCTCAACGCCGAAACCGGCGTCACGATCCTGCTCGCGACGCACGCCGCCGACGTGGCAGCTGCGGCCAATCGCGTCTTCAGGATGCGTGACGGCAAGTTCGAGGATCGGCCGGTCGCCGCTCGACAGACGTGAACGTTGCGGCGATGCGCCTATTTCACCAGTTCATCATCCGGCCGCTGAAGAACGACGCGATTCGGACCGTCACCACCATCATCGGTGTCGCCTTGGGCATTGCCGTCGTCATCGCCATTCAACTGACGAACGCGAGCTCGGTGCGCGGATTCGAAACGGCGCTCGAGACGGTGGCCGGCCGCACGGCGATCGAAATCATCGGCGCCGGCATCGGCGTCGACGAGACGCGGCTGCCGCAATTGTCGTCGTTGCGGGAGTTCGGCGTGATCAGCCCGGTGATCGAGGGCACGGCGGCGCTGGTCACCGGCGATGCTGAGTCGATGTCGCGGCGGCAGCTCGAGGCGGTCAGGGTGCTCGGTGTCGACATCCTGCGCGATCAACCATTTCGAGATTACCAGCTGTTGGAACTGGCCGGGGCTTCCACCTCCACGACAGGCGCGACGGCGGACGAGAAAGACCGGGCTCCACGTACGGCGGACGACGATGTCACGACGCAACAGTTCCTGCAGATCCTGACCGACGAACGATCCATCATCATCACTGAAAAGCTGGCGCGGCGGCGCAACCTCCAGATTGGCGGTGAACTGCGACTGATGATTGGCGACCGCGTGTTGCCGTTCGTGGTGCGCGGCTATCTCAAGGACGAAGGGCCGGCGCGCGTCCTCGACGGCAACTTCATCCTGATGGACATTGCGGCGGCGCAACTGGCCTTCGATCGCCTCGGCCGCATCGACCGCGTCGACCTGCTGCTCGCCGACGGTGTCGATCTCGATGCCGCGCTCGCGGCGATCGCGGCGCGGTTGCCGCCGGGCCTGACGGCACAGCGGCCGTCGCGACGCAGTGAGCAGGTCGAGACCATGCTGGCGGCATTTCACGCCAACCTCACCGCCCTGTCGTGGATCGCGCTGGTGGTCGGATTGTTCCTTGTCTACAACACCATCACGATCTCCGTCGTGGCGCGGCGACAGGAGATCGGCACGCTCCGCGCGCTCGGCGTCTCGCGGCGCCAGGTGCTGTTCCTGTTTCTCGGCGAGGCGGCGGCGCTGGCGGTCGTGGGCGTTGCCATCGGCCTCGCGCTCGCGCGCCTGCTGGCCGACGCTGCGGTGGGCCTGACGGCATCGACCGTGAACACGTTGTACATCGCCGCCGCTTCCGCTCCGCCCGAACTGACGCTCGGCCACGTCGGGCTGGCAATGGCGATCGGTTTACCGTTGTCGTTGATCGCGGCCGCGGTACCGGCGCTCGAGGCCAGCCGCGTCGCGCCGACGGCGGCAATGCGCGGCCACGACACGCTGGAGATGCGGACGCGATTGCGGCCACGCGCGTTCCTCCTGCCATTGGCAGTGCTCGCTGCTGCCTATGGATTGTCGCTGCTGCCGCCGATCGGCCGCCGGCCGCTGTTCGCCTACGCTGCATCGCTCACGTTGGTCGTGGGCGCGGCCTTCTTCGTTCCTGCGATCATGTTCGGTCTCGCCCGCCTGAGCCGCACGGTGTTGCGACGACGTCTCGGCGTCGAGGGACTGCTGGCGCACGCCAACCTGACCTCGGCGATCCCGCGCCTGTCGATCTCGGTTGCCGCGCTCGCCGTCAGCCTGTCGATGATGGTTGCGATCGCGGTGATGATCGGCAGCTTCAGGGACACCGTGATCTACTGGGTCGGCCAGACCGTGCGCGCCGATCTATTCATCGGCCCCGGCGTGCGTCCGTCGGTTGGCTCCGAGCAAACCATTTCACCTGAAGTGATCGCGGCCATCGGCAAGCATCCGGATGTTGAAGCGCTCGATCAATTCCGCAACATCGACCTGGTTTACGAGGGCAACCTCGTCGTGCTCGGCGCCGGCTCGTTCAGCACGGTGCTCGATCGCGGCAGCCTGTTGTTCAAGAGCCCGGCCAACGCGCGAGATGAGCTCCGCAACGCCATCGGCCAGGACGCGGTGATCATCTCCGAACCGTTCTCAATGCGCTACCGCAAACGCGAGGGCGACGCGCTCGAATTGACAACGCCGCAAGGACCACGAACGTTCAGGGTCGCGGCGGTGTATTACGACTACGCGAGCGATCGCGGCGTGGTGGTCATGGACCGCGGCACCTTCCGCCAGTATTGGGGCGACCTGGCACCGAGCGGCGTCGCCGCGTATCTGCGCAAAGGCGCCGATCCCGAACGGGTGCGATCGGAGATGTTCGAGATGATGGTTGAAGGCCATCGCGCCTTCATCTTCAGCAATCAAACGCTGCGGCGCGAGGTCCTCAACGTCTTCGACAGCACCTTCGCGATCACCTACGCCCTCGAACTGATCGCCATCGTCGTCGCCATGCTGGGCGTCGCCGGCACGCTGTTGACGCTGGTGCTCGAGCGGCGCCGCGAGCTTTCGCTGCTGCGGCTCACCGGCGCCGAT
>DASVFC010000642.1:0-2648 GCA_036380235.1 Vicinamibacterales bacterium | reverse complement strand
TCGTAGTGGCGTGACTGTGGCGAGCTGATCCAAATCGTCTGTCCCGTCTTCTTGTCGAACGCGAAGTAGCGGTTGCCTGGACGATTCAGGTCGCCCCACGCCAGGATCAGCGTGTTGAGGATGACCTTGTCTCCCTCGATGATCGGCGACGTCGTGCGGCCGCCGTGCGTGGTCACGGCGCCGTATTCATCCGTCAGCGAGCGGTCCCAGAGCACCTTGCCTTCGGGCGAGATACACACGAGCTGCGCCGCCACCGTGAACAGGTAAATGTTGCCGGTTTCGCGATCCACCGAGGGTGACGCCCACGATGCCCGGTGCTGCGGCACGTCGCTGAGGAACAGGCTGAAGCGCCGCTCCCATACCACTTTGCCGGTTTCGGCATCGATGGCCATCAATCGTTCCTGCGTTTTCGTCGGATCGCCCGGCGTCGGCGAATTGATGTAAATGCGGTTGCCGAATGCGACCGGGGCAGAGCGGCTGCCGATCGGAATCCGCCAGGCGAGGTTCTCGCCCTGGGGCGACCACCGCGACGGCAGGTTGGTTTCGGAGGAGCTGCCGTCGCGCGCCGGTCCGCGCCATTCGGGCCAGTCGGACGCCGCGGTCACGGTCAGGCTCAGGCCGACGAGCACGGCCACGACACCAGTACGTCCCAGAAATGATTGAAAGAAAGCGGGATGCATGTGTTTGTTACGTAATCCTTTCAGCGACCATTTACGACCGGTTGGCCAACAGCAAATGCTATCCGCTTGCAGGGCAGCATCAGGACTGTTGACCGCAAAAATGGCGGGATGGTTTGCGGGTTTGTCATGATGGTGCAAATTCGACAAGTATGACGTTAGTGTCGTATACTGTCATATCAACTGTCGACCTGCCTGCTGTCGTCCGATAACGGGGAGGCACATACAGAGACCGGCCCCGTGGAATACGTACCGATGAACCGCATCGTACCAGCGATATTGGCGATCGCGCTCTTTACCAGCGCCACGATCACGGCGCAGAGCGTCTCGGTACGTCGTGTTCTGCCCCCTTCATCGGGCGTGCGGCTTCTGGAGCCGTGGCTTCCCGGCAACGTCCGGGGCGTAACGAGGGTCATCGGCAACGTCATCGACATCCGTCAAATGCCCATCGCGCGCACTCGCGTCCAGCTGCGCAACCTCAATACGTCACAGATCACGGCGGCGCAGGACACCGACGATGAGGGCAATTATGAATTCATCGTCGACGAGCCCGGCACGTATGTCGTCGAGATGGCGCTGGTCGACGGGCATGTGGTCGGGCTCAGCAATGCGGCTTCCCTCGCGCGATATGAAACGGCCCGCACCGTGGTGCAGCTGCGCGGCCGCTGGGACTCGGGCCGTAACGCCATGTTGATGACGCAGAACCTCACGAGCTTCTTCGGCATGAGCGCCGCAAATTCCATGACCGCGGGCACGCTGTCGCTGGCCGCCGAGCAGAGTCTGGGCGCTGTCGAGGCGGGCGAGCCGGTTTCGCCGTAGAGAAACGTCGCGCAATGTTCACCGACACCCCAACGAGTCAACCGGGCGTTCCGTCGCCGGCTTCCACCACACTCGGTCCCGAACCGCACCTGTTCGACCGCCTGTCGGTGCTTTACAAGTACCGGTGGGCGAGCATCGTCGTGTTTCTGCTGGTTGTCGGCTGGGTGATGGTCGACAGCTATACGCGCATCCCCATCTATCAGGCCACCGGGCGGATGTTGATCGAAGATCCCAACGGCGACATCGCAACGCCGACCGACATATCGCGCAACACCGGCATGTTCGACCCCGAGGTCTACATGCAGACGCAGCTGCGCATCATGCGCGGCCGCGATCTCGCGCAGCGCACGTCGGCCAAGCTGACCATGAACCGGGTGCCGGAGTTCAACGGCCAGGGCCCGAAGCCGACGCAACTCGCGGTGACGATCGCGCTCGTGAAGTACTACGCGATGTGGCCATACCGCCTGATCACCTCAACGACCGTCGAGGATCCGGCACCGGTTGCGTTCACGGCGGTGAATGAAGCCGGCTATCCCGATGCCTTCCTGCAGCGCCTGGGTGTCAACCAGGTGCGCGGCAGCCAGCTGGTCGACGTCACCTTCCGCGCTGCCGACCCGGCATTCGCGGCGCGTGCGGTCAATGTGTTCATGGACGAGTACGTCCGCAACAACCTGGCGCTGAAGGTCGAGACGCTGGAAAAAAGCGCCGAATGGTTGACGGGTGAAGTCGAGCGCCAGGGCAAGCTGGTCCAGGAGAGCGAGCTCAAGCTCGCGCAGTACAAAGAGCGCCAGGACGCCGGCGCGCTGGACAGCAGCCAGAACATCGTCGTCGCGCGGCTGACGCAGTCAAACGACGCTGCCACCAAAGCGCGTCTCGATCGCATCGAGAAGGAAGGCCGCTGGCGGCAAATCGAAGCAGCGGGTCAGGACGTGGAATCGATCACGTCGGTGCTCATCAACCCGAACATCCAGTCGTTGCGCGCCAACATCAACGCGCTGCAACAGGACAGGGCGCGGCTCTCCGAGCGCTACGGCGAGAAGCATCCGGACTATCAGAAGGCGATCACGGCGCTGGCCAACGCCGAGCGGCAGTTGCAGGAGGAGATTCGCAAGGCCCGCCAAAATGCTCGCAACGAGTACGACAACGCGGTGC
>DASVFC010000641.1:0-2200 GCA_036380235.1 Vicinamibacterales bacterium | reverse complement strand
ATGGCGGCGAGCACGCCCACGACAGCGCGGCCACGGTTCACGATCGACGACGATTCACTCGCACCCCGCCGCCATTCGATCAGGCACGCCAGGGCGACGATCAGCACCGCCAACAGGCCGGGGAAGATCGCGCCCTCGGGCCGCTGCAATTCAGCCGGCGAGTTCCACAAGAACAATCGCTCGGGCGCCGTCCACAGGCCGCTCACGTCGGCGCTGAGCGCCTCAATCTCGGTAATGCCCCGGCGCAGGCCCATCCGCCGGTGCGCCTGTTGATAGCGATACAACACCGGCGCAATGGCAATCATTGGCCCGACGATCGCAACGCCCAATGCGGCAAGCGAGCTCAGCGATGCGCGGCGCCGCGCCGCGAACCACAATGCCCATAGCCCAACCAATACCATCGAGAACACGAAGTAGTAGCCAGACGTCAGCGCCTGGAGCCACGACGCCATCGCAAACATCACCAGCCACCGGCGGCGGCCGCTCTGCTGCCACGCGTGGAGTGCCAGCAACATCACCGGCAGCCAATAGGCCGACAACAACTCCAGGTGTTCGAGATGGCCGGCGCGAAACGGGTTGAAACCGAAAATGAGCCCCGCAACGAACGCCGCGAGGCGGCTGCCGGTGACCATCACGCCCAGTGAATACGCCGCGCTCGCCGACAAGAAAAAGCTGGCGATGAACGCGAGGTTATAGGCCGCAACGGGCGTGGCACCGGCAAAAATGGCCGGTGTAGTGATGATGCCCAGCCCAAGACGATGATCGGAAAGAGTGATGGTGTCGGTTGCGGGGAAGAACGCCAGCCCGTTCCACCAGGCTTCGGTCAAGGGCACCGTGGTGGCGTTCCACCACAGCAGCCAGATCGAGAGGAGCGGATCGGCGAGATCTACCGGGACGCGATCGAGATTGACTGCGAGCGGCCACGTCAACGCCACGGCAATCACGACATAGATCGCCGACACACCGAAATGCGCCGCCATGCCGATCGGGTCAGAGCCTGAGAAACAGGCCGACGGTGAATCGCGAGTAACTGATGCGGCGGCCGACGTTCGCCAGCGAGCCGTCGTCGGTGGTCAGGCTGCGGAAGTAGCGATAGTCGAAGCGCACACCAACGCTGTTGGTCAGCAGGCCGGTCGCGCCGCCGCCGATCGTCGCCACCGGCACCGTGCGGCGGATTTGAAACAGCTCGAGGCCGTCTTCGGCCTGCACGTGAATCATGCCGGCACCCAGCGCCGCATACGGCCGCAAACCGCCGCCGGTAAATGACGGCGGCAGCGAGAACAGGGCGCTGCCGGCGAGGTCGATCGCGAAGCTGCCCGGCTTCACGACCGGCTCCGGTGCGTCGTCGGCCTCGAGGTAGCCGGGGAGATAACCCATCGACACCTCGTAGCCGAAAATGCCGTCGTTGACGTGAATCAGCGCGCCGCCAATGATGAATTTCTTTTTCGGAGCGGCGAACTCAAGATCGAAGATCGACGTCGAGCCGCCGAACTTGATGCCCGCATACGGCGCCACGAACAGTTCGGCGCGGGCCGCGAGCGGCGATCCGAAGACGAGAGCGAGCGCGATCAGCAGTCTCATGCGCTGGGCATGAGTTTAGATGAACAGGCGGAGAAACACCTTCACAAAAGGCGACGTCGTGACGTCGCCTTGTTCGAAGTTGAAACCTTCGGCCAGCCCGCCGCTGTTCGACAGCATGATCAGCGTCAGCCGCTTGGTCGGCATCTTGACGATCAACGCCGACCCCGCATTCGGAATGTGACCAAAGGTCCAGACCAGCGGCACCCCCGAGGCGGTCTGCACAAACCACCCCAGCCCCGTTGGCACCGGCACTGACTGCACGTTGCCGGCGGCGTTGGCGACGTCCACCGTCTGCTGCGTCCACATCTGCAACAACGTGCTGCGGCTGATCGGAATGTTGTCGACGTTGAGCGGATCGTCGTCAAGCGAGCCTTCGAACACCGCCAGATCTTCGGCGCTCGCCACCAGACCGCCGGCGGCATCGAAACCGAGCGCCGGGTAGTCGGAACGGGAGTACTTCCCTTCCTGGATGCGATACGGCTGGGCCAATTGCTGTAACACGCGCGAGTAATGTAGCGCGTCGGGAGCTTCGAACAGCGAGAGCACAGGGGAACCCTCGCGCAGATCAAGCCCCGGCGCGGAACGCGTCATCGACAGGCGACGGATGATCTCGGCTGCC
>DASVFC010000640.1:0-2170 GCA_036380235.1 Vicinamibacterales bacterium | reverse complement strand
CGAGCTCGAGTCGATCGCGAACGCGAACCTCGTTGCCAATCCCGGCTGCTACCCCACGGCGTCGCTGCTCGGCTTGTTGCCGCTGCAACGCGCAGGGCTGCTGCAGCCGAACGCCGACATCGTGATCGACGCGAAGTCGGGCATCTCGGGCGCGGGCAAAGCGGCGACCGAGCGCACGCACTTCTCGGAGAATCACGGCAGCGTGGCGGCGTATAACCCGTTCGGCCATCGCCACACGCCCGAGATCGAGCAGTTGCTCGGTCAGCCGGTGACGTTCGTGCCGCACCTGGTGCCGCTCGACCGCGGCATCCTGTCGAGTCTGTATGCGCGCCTCGTGCCCGGCACCACAGCAGCCGCAGTTGGCGATGCATTCGAGCGCGCGTACAAGGACGCGCCGTTCGTGCGCATCACCGGCGATGCGTTACCGGAGATCAAACACGTCGCGCACACGAACTTCTGCGACGTCGGCTGGAAGGTGGATGAAGCGAACGGCCGGGTGTTCGTGGTCAGCGTGATCGACAACCTTGTCAAGGGGGCGTCGGGACAGGCGATCCAGAACTTCAACGTCATGTTCGGCTTCGACCAGAAGGCGGGCCTGCTGTGAAGCGAGTGGCGGTGTTGAAGCTGGGCGGCGAGCTGATCGAGACAAAAGACAGGTTGAAGGCGATCGGCAAGGCCGTGGCAAGCGCGGCCAAGAAGCACCGTCTCGTGGTCGTGCACGGTGGCGGTCGCGAGATCGACGCGGCGCTGGCCCAGGTCGGCATCCCCAAGCGCCAGGTCGACGGCCTGCGCGTCACCGACGAAGACACCTTGAACATCGTGGTGTCGGTGCTGGCCGGGTCGATCAACACACGGTTTGTCGCTGCCATCAACGCGGCGGGCGGCAAGGCGGTTGGGCTCACGGGCGCGGACGCGGGCGTGGCGACGGTGAAGAAAGCGGCGCCGCACAAGGCGACGAGCGGCGAGACCGTGGATCTGGGTCTGGTCGGCATGCCGGTGCCGGCGAAATCGCCGGCGGTGGTCCAGGCGCTTTGCAAGGCGGGTTACGTGCCGGTGATTGCCTGCGTGGGGGCGGCGAAGGACGGACAGTTATTCAACGTCAACGCCGATACGCTGGCCGGCAACATCGCGGCGCGCGTGAAGGCGCGGCGCTTGATTATCGCCGGCGCCACCGCGGGCGTGCTCGACAAGAAGAACCAGACGATCGCGCGCCTCGACAAGGAGCGCATCGAGAAGCTGGTGAAATCGGGGACGGCAAATGCCGGCATGGTCGCGAAGCTGGCGGCATGCCAGGCCGCCCTCAAGGGCGGCGCCAAGAGCGTGGCCATCGTCGACGGCAGGAGCCCGGCGCGGCTCGTCAAGGCGTTGAACGGCGAGAAGACGGCGGCGACAACGAGGATTGTGAATTGAGCAACGTGACCGAACTCGAAGCGCAACACGTGCTGCAAACCTATAAGCGCCAGCCGATTGTGCTGGTGCGCGGCGAAGGTGCACGCCTGTTCGACGAGAACGGCAAGTCGTATCTCGACTTCCTCTCGGGGATCGGCGTGTGCGTGCTCGGCCACGGTCACGCCGGCATGGCCGAGGTGATTGCCGATCAGGCGAAGACGCTGATCCACACCTCGAATTTGTATTACCACCCGATGCAGGGGCAGCTGGCCGCGAAGCTGGCGGCGATGTCGGGATTGCAGCGGACCTTCTTCTGCAACAGCGGCACCGAAGCGGTGGAAGCGTGCCTCAAGTTCGCGCGCCGCTTCTGGTACTCGAAGGGCGTGAAGAACCGCACGCAGTACGTGGCGCTGCAGCACGGATTCTCCGGCCGCTCGATGGGCGCGTTGTCGGTGACGGCGAATGCCGCTTACCGCGAACCGTTCGGGCCATTGATCCCCGGCGTGACATTTGTGGCGCCGGACGACATCAAAGGATTGGAAGCCGCGGTGACCGATTCGACGGCTGCAGTCATCGCCGAACCGATTCAAGGGGAAGGCGGCGTGCGGCCGCTGTCGCCGGAGTTCGCGGCGGCGATGGCGCGAGTGACGAAGCAGACCGGCACGTTGCTGATCGCCGATGAGATTCAGTGCGGTCTCGGCCGCACCGGCTACCCGTTTCACTTCCAGTCATTCGGCTGGACGCCGGACTTGGTGACCGTGGGCAAGGCGATTGGATCGGG
>DASVFC010000639.1:0-11278 GCA_036380235.1 Vicinamibacterales bacterium | reverse complement strand
CTTCGCCGGCGGCTATTCGGGCACCGACGGCATCTTCCACACTGGCATCGGCCCGTTTGACGCCGACGGCGTCGGCGTCGGCTACGGCTCGATGCGCTACACGCGCGGCGGCTTGAAGTTCAACTTCTTCACCAACATCCTCAACGGTGACGCCACCGGCCTGCTTGCGATCGGCACCAACGGCCAGCCGATCCCGTTCGTGTTCGACACCCAGACCTACGACTTCGAGATCGGCAACGTCAACACGCTGGGCTCGCGCAACGTGCTTACCTACGGCGGAAACGTGCGCTTCAATTCGTTCAATTTGTCGATCGCGCCGCGCGGCGACAGCCGCCAGGAGATCGGCTTTTACGCGCAGGACGAAATCTTCCTCAATAATTACGTCCGCCTGAACCTCGGCGCGCGCCTCGACAAGTTCGACAACATCGATGACCCGGTGTTTTCGCCGCGCCTGGCGCTGATCCTCAAGCCCACTGCCGAACAGTCGGTGCGCCTCTCATACAACAAGGCGTTCCGCTCGCCGTCGCTGATCAACAACTATCTCGAGACGACGATCGTCAACCAGTTGAACCTCGGCGCCATCAACCCGGCGCTGGCCGGCGTGGTCTATAACTTCCCGGTGCGCGCGAACGGCAGCGAGGAGCTCACCGAAGAATCCACGGAATCGTACGAGCTGGCGTATACCGGCATCATCAACCAGCGCGCCACCGTGTCGGCCGCGGTCTACTACACCCGCAACGAAGACGAGATCTTCTTTACCCAGGTCGGCCGCTATCGCGCCACCGCGCCGCCACCCGGCTGGCCGCTGCCGCCGGTAGTCCTCGAGGTGCTGCCGCCGACGTGCGTTCCCGGACAGCCGTGCACGAGCGGCGGCCTGCCGTCCGAGTTCAGCTATCGCAACCTCGGCACGGTGAAGAACAAGGGCATCGAGCTGGGTGTTGACGGCGCCGTCAGCCGCGCGCTGAACGTGTTCGTCAACTACTCGTGGCAGGACGAGCCGGAGCCGGACTTTGCGCTGTCGGAGATCAACCTGCCGCCGACGCATCGTTTCAATGCCGGCTTCAACTTCAGCTCCGGCCGCTGGCTGGGCAACCTGTCGGCCTCGTACGTGGACGATGCTTACTTCCAGGATGTGCTTGATGCGCGCTTTGCCGGTCCGACCGAGGCTTACACGCAGGTCAACGGCGCGATCGGCGTGAAGTTCGCCGGCGATCGCATCACCGCCACGATGAAGGTCATTAACCTGCTGGACGAGGACATCCAGTCGCACGTGTTCGGCGACTTCCTCAAGCGCCAGGTGATCGGCGAGCTGCGCTTCCAGTTTTAAGCCGCTGATACGCCTCCGGCGTGTCGCAGCTGAAGAAGGTGTCGAGATCCGGGTCGATGTCGCGAAGTGCCGCGGCGTCGACCCGTTTTGTTTGCACCCGATCGACCAGCGCAGTGACGCGCCGTTCGCCTTGTTCAAGGAGCTGCCTGGCGATCGGCGCAACGCGCGTTCGATAGATTCCACACAACACGCTGGCATGACCGTCGACGACGGCCACGCAAACGTCGTGATCGCCGATTGTTTCAATTAACCGCCGAATAACGGCGGCCTTCACCAGTGGCATGTCGCAGGCGACAACCGCGTTGAGATCGGTTCGGCTCGCCGCAAGGCTCGCCGCAATTGCGGCCAGTGGTCCCAGATTCTCAACGGGATCGTGCACCACGCGCACGCCCGCGGGCACGGGTTGTGACGCCCGTGAGACGACGATCACCTCGTCTGCGAGTTCGTGGCCGATGCGTATGGCGCGCTCGAGGAATGTTTCGGCGCCGACGCTGAGCGTGGCCTTGTCGCGTCCCATTCGCGATGATTGGCCGCCGCACAGGATGATGGTGGTCAGGTTCATCGCGCGCTCAGTTTCTCTATCGCCGCCAGCAGGTCAGTGCCTTTGTGGTTTCGCATCTTCGCCCACAGGTCACCGACCTTCCTGACCCGTTTGTCGATCGTGTCGATGGTGAAGTCCTGTGGCTTCGGACGCGCATGCACTTCTTTCCATGTCAACGGCGTCGACACGCCCGCAAACGCACTGGCGCGCGCGCTGTAGGCGCAGGCCAGCGTCTTGCCCTCGATGTTCTGCAGGTAGTCCACGTAGACGGTGCCGTCCTTGCGTTTCTTGACCATCCGCTCGACGGTGGCGACTTTTGGATACTTCGTCGCCACGATCGTCGCGATGATCTGGCAGAACAACATCCCCGCTTCATACGGCGTGCCCTTCGGCAGCGGGATATAGACGTGCAAGCCCTCAGAACCCGAGGTCTTGGGAAAGCCCTGCACTTTCACGCGCTCGAGTTCTTCTTCCACCCAGCCCGCAACGTCGAGGATCTGGTCGAAGGTGGCGCCCGGCTGCGGATCGAGATCGATCGCGACCTGATCGGCCGAATGGATGTCGTCCATGGTGGAAAACCACGGGTCCATCGAGATCGACGCCAGCTGCGCCATGTAGAGCAGGGTCTTCAGCGACCCGCCTATCAATCGCGCCGGCACATCGTCGTTTTCGAGCGTCTCGATGCGCACGCCCGACGGCACCGGCTCGGGAGCGCGATGCTGATAGAAAAAGGGCTGGTCGGCGCCGTTCGGCATTCGTTTCATGACCAGCGGCCGATTGTCGACAACGGGAAGGATATACGGCGCCATGCGCGCGTAGTGGCGCAGCAGATCGCCCTTGGTCTTCTTGATCGCCGGCCAGAAGACCTTGTGCAGGTTGGTGACCTCCAGCTCGTCGCCATTGGGCAACCTCAACCGCCCGTTCTTTCGCGCCTTCTCGAGAAAGGTCAATTGATCGATCAGCGATGCAATCTGATCCTGAGAGACTCTCTCGAAACCCTCTTGAACCTTTGGAACCTTTGGCCCGCCTGCGCTCGCTCGATGTGGCGCGAGCTTCGGCGAGGTCCCGCCGGAGCGGCCTGCGGCCGCGGAGGCGGAAACCTTTTGCACTTGGGGACGCTTTACTTCGCCGACACCCTTGTCATCCCGCAGCCCGAGATAGGCTGGATGCCGCAAGCGGCCGTCGTCGGTGATCTCGGTATACCGCACTTGCGCAACCAGCCTGGGCGTGACCCAGTGTGGTTTCCCTTTGGCGGAGAGCAATTTCGGCGGCGGATTGAATGGGCTCAACGGTGAAGCAATGCGATTCAGCATCGCCATGATCCGGTCGAGCTCGGCACCCTTGAATCCGGTGCCGACCTCGCCGACATATTGCAGCCCGTTCGGACCGTGTGCCCCCAGGATCAGCGATCCGAAATGCGCGCGTGTGCCGCCCGGATCCGTCCAGCCGCAAATCACGAACTCGTCCTGCTTGGTCAGCTTCAGCTTCATCCACTCGGGACTGCGCCGGCCGGCTCGATACGGTGAGCGCGACAGCTTCACCATCAAGCCTTCCCAGTGTTCCGCCTCAGCCTGCTTCCGGAGGGCTGTGCCGTCGCCGATCGACTGCGCCGTCAACCGGACGATTTCCGACGCCGGCGGCTTGTGCGTCTTGAACAACCCCTCGAGGAAGGCGCGGCGCTCGTAGAGGCAGAGATTCCTCAGATCGCGATCGCCGTCGCGCAAGAGATCGAACGCCACGAACGCGACCGGTTGCTCTTCGGGCGACAGGATCTGCTTGCGTGAATTGAACCCCGGTACGGTGACGTGAATGCGGTGCTGGATGCGTTGGAAGCTTGCCGGGCGGCCCTCCTCGTCGAGCGCAACTACTTCGCCGTCGAGCACGATTGGTGCGTTGATTTTCTTCAGCCAGGTCCCGACGCCTTCCACCACATCCGGGAACTGCGCCGTCTTTTCGTTGCCGTTGCGCGACCACAGGCGGACGGCCGCGCGCGGCGACGCCGGCAATGCCTCCACGATCGCGCGAATGCCGTCGACCTTGGGCTCGTAGACGTAGTCTTTGAGCTTGAGGCCAGGCTCCTGCGACGGCAGCGTCGCAAGCATCGGTCGCAGATCTTTAGCTGAGAACACGTTGCCTTGTTGGCCTACTCCGAATACCGGTCGTCAAACCACGGCTCAGCCGTATTTGAATATCCCCGCTCTTCCCAGAACCCTGGCCGATCGCCGGCCAGGAACTCAATCCTGCGAATCCACTTCGTGCCCTTCCAGGCGTAGAGCTTCGGGGTGATCATGCGGCAGGGTCCGCCGTGTTCCCGAGGCAGCGGGGCATCTTCCCAGGTGTGCACGAGCAGCACGTCATCTTCCACCGCTCGCGCAAGCGGCAGGTTGGTAGTGTAGGGAATTCGGGTCCCCGGCATGTGATCGTAGCCGGTGCACAACACGTGCGTGACGTTCGGAGCAGGGACGGCCAGTTCAGCCAGCGTCCGGAAGCGCACGCCTTTCCAGCGGTTGTCCATGCGGCTCCACGTTGTCACGCAATGAAAATCCGACACGTCTTCTACTTGCGGCAGCGCAAGGAACTCCTGCCACGTGACCGAAAACGGATTTTCACATTCGCCGCCGACGTCGAGCCGCCACGTCATCAGATCGATGGTGGGCGTGTCGCCCAGGTCGAGCACGGGCCAATTCGGCACGGAGCGTTGCCCGATCGGCAACTTCGGCATGCCATGACGATTGGCCGGGCCGGTGCCCTGCGGCCGCCGTCCATCAAGCGCAACATTGACACGTTCCGCATGCAATTGCCGCTGGCGCTCAATGTAGCGCAAGCGTTTGGCGACGAGGTTGTTGTCGTCCATCTGCTCCCACGGGTCATCCCGTAGCACGATCTTCCTATAAAATCTGCCCAATGCGTTTCGAGTTCGTGATCAGGTCTGGAAAAGAGGCGGGGCGCATGGTCGCGGTTAACAGCGGCCAGAGCATTTCCCTCGGCCGCCTGAAGGGCTGCGACGTCGTCATCGATGATGAGGCCGCCTCGCGCCGCCATTGCACGATCACCGGGCGCGACGACGTCTGTGTGGTGGCCGACCTGCAGTCGGCGAACGGCACCTTCGTCAACGAGAAGCGCATCACCACCGCCGACTTGCAGCGCGGCGACAAGATCCGAATCGGCTCGACGGTGATCGAGCTCACTGACGCGACCACGCAGGCGCTGCCGCCGCGGTTATCCAACAGTACGACCTCGCTGAGCCTTGTCGAAACCCGCAGCCAGACCATGGTGTCGCGCGCCGTCGATCCCACCAAGCTCGAGTTCCTGTCGCAGGTCTACAAGCGCAAGGACGAAGCCGACCTGCTGCAGTCCGCACAGAAGTATCTGACAACGCTGCACAAGGTGTCGGAGATCCTCGCCCGCGCCAGCAGCGTGGAAGCGCTGTTTGATTCGATTGTGTCGGCGATCCTCGAAGTCAGCGGCGGCGATCGTGCCGCCGTTCTCATGCGGCCGCGGGATGGCAGCAAGGACGTCGACCTGGTGGCGGCGCGGACCAAGGACGGCAAGCCCTCCGGCGCCGTGATGCTGTCACGCACTGTCGTCAACGACGTGATCGAGAAGGGCATCTCGGTGTTTACCGACGATGCCCTGACCGACGATCGGTATGTGGGCGGCGAGAGCATCGTCCGTCAGCGCATCCGGTCGGTGATGTGCGCGCCGATGCGGACCACCGATCAGATTCTGGGTGTGCTGTACGTCGATAGCCAGATGGCGCGCGAGTTCAACGAGGCGGAGCTCGAGTTGCTCGCCGCCGTCGGCAACCAGGCCGGCATCGCGCTGCATCGGGCGCGGTTGATGGAGGAAGTCGAGCGGCTGTTCTTCGACGTCATGAAGGCGATCGCGTCGCTGATCGACGCCAAGGATGGCTACACGCACAAGCACTCCGAGCGCGTCGCGCAGTTCGGCGTGCGCCTGGCGCGACATTTGGGTTTCGATGCCGACAGCAGGGCGGTGGTCGAACTGTCAGGGCTGTTGCACGACGTCGGCAAGATTGGCGTGCCTGATGCGATCCTCAACAAGCCCGGCAAGCTGACCGACGACGAGTTTACGCAGATGCGCCTGCACCCGGTGCACGGCGCGCGCATCCTGTCGCAGATTCAAAGTGAGAAGGTCATTAGCATCCTGCCCGGGGTGAAGTATCACCACGAGCGCTGGGACGGCAAAGGGTATCCGGAAGGCCTCAAGGGCGAAGAGATCCCGATATTGGGCCGCGTGCTCGGCGTGGCGGACTTCCTCGATGCGCTGAGCTCAGACCGGTCGTATCGAAAAGGCCTGTCGCTGGACGAGGCGGTCACCATGGTGAAAGACCTCGAAGGCAAGGCGTTCGATCCGCAGGTCGTGAAAGCCGCCGTCGAGCTGCACGCCAGGGGCGAGCTGGCACTTCCCGCCGAACCCAACCGCGACGTCACGAAGGTCAGCGCCTAGGCAGGAACAGGCTGCGCGCGGTCAATATCTCGGGCCGCAGGCCGGCCGCCTTCGCGAGCCGCCTGACGATCGGCGGCGGCTCGATGCGCGCGCGCCACTCGTCGGCGCGGCCGCCGCGCTTCACAAATGCCGCTGCCCAGTCGTCCCACCACGGCGAAATGCGCAATGAGATCGGCTCGATGATCAACACCGCGGCCTTGGTGCTTTCAAGGTTGCGCAGCAGCTCGTTGCGCTCCGCATCCTTCAACTCGTTGACCACGAAGCCGGCGACTACGAACGACGCGTCCGAAGGAAACCGCGTGCGCGCGGCGTGCCCGCGACGGACGTCGGCGCGTAATCCAAATGCCTTGTAGGTGAAGCGGGCCTCTTCCAGCGTCCACGGATGCGTATCGATGCCCAGGACCGACACCGGTGCGGCGGTCGACGTGGCCACCGCTGCGCCGGCCACACCCGTGCCGCAGCCGAGATCGATCACCGACCCTGCGGACGGCGACACGCCAAGTTCATGCACGATGTGGCGAACGAGCAGGAAGTGGATGGGTCCGTAATACAGCGCAAACGCCGCGCGCTTGCCGGCGCCGTCGAGCGCCCTGTGATCGGCCAACGCGGTTTCCCGCCGCTCGACGTACGCGGACGACAAGGCCCTCAGCGCGCGCGTGACTTCGCTGAATCGCAGGTCGGCGAGATGCCTCTTTTCAAGCTGTTCGAGAAATTCGGCCGGCAAAGTATAATGGTGTGTTCCCAGCCCTTGATGGTGAGTGTAGCTCAGGGGTAGAGCTCCGGACTGTGGCTCCGGCTGTCGCGGGTTCGAATCCCGTCACTCACCCCAATTCTGCTCCGCGGAATTGGGCTTCGCTGACGGGCCTCAGTCACATCGCACGCGCCGTGCGGTGCGCGCGAATGGGCTCGAATCCCGTCACTCACCCCAATTCTCTGCTTACCATCAGCCCCAATTCTCTGCTTACAATCAGATAGTCCGGCCGAAGGGTCCCGTCCAACCGTCATGCGACAGCGTCGATTCGAGTTCACTTTGCCGCTTGGCGAGGGTGGCGGAATCATCGAAATGCTCGACCAGTTCGCTGCCGTCCGGATGAATAACGACCAACTCGAATCCAACGCCGCTGGCGGCGGAACGAGTTTCGCACCGGATGAACGCGCCTTGTCGTTCGTAGAACCAGACCATGCTGTCGCCGGAACCGTTCTAAGGGTTGCGTTGCGTTGAGCTTAGCATGATCCCCTTTCTTGGCCCGACGGATCCGTTTCCACCAGTCGAGCAGGCGCTCGATCATCCCGACGGCCTGCTTGCCGCAGGCGGCACCTTGACGATGAAGCGGCTGGTGGACGCGTACAGGCAAGGCATCTTCCCGTGGTTCAACGAGGGCGATCCGGTGTTGTGGTGGTCGCCAGATCCGCGCACCATCCTGGTGCCGTCGCGCATGCACATCTCGCATTCGCTGAAGAAGCGGCTCAAGAAGAACCACTTTTGCGTCACCATGGATGCGGCATTTGCGCGCGTGCTCGACGGCTGCGCCGCGCCCCGCGCCGAAGACAGCGGCACCTGGCTGACCGAGCAGATGAAGCGCGCTTATACCTCCCTGCACGTCGCCGGGTTGGCGCATTCGGTGGAAGTCTGGAAGGACGGCGAGCTTGCGGGCGGCATCTACGGCGTCGCGATCGGCCGCATGTTCTTCGGCGAGTCGATGTTTTCGCGCCGGCCGGACGGTTCGAAGATCGCCATGGCGCGGCTGGCCGCGCAACTCGACCGTTGGGGATTTCCGATGATCGACTGCCAACTCGAAACCGACCACCTGATGTCGCTTGGCGCCGAGCACATGCCGCGACGGCAGTTCGTCCGCGAAGTGCAGCGCCTCGTCCTGGAACCTGAGCCGGCATGGCAGTTCGACGACGATCTGCGTGGCGCCATCGAACATTTGCCGCGAATTCTTGCGAACAAATAACTTCAAGGCTCAGCGGGCAAGCGCTGAGCCCACGCCCGGCCGCGCAAGACCCAAGCCGCAAGCCCCAACTCCCGCTATTATCAGATCGTGGCCGATCCGAAGGTCCGCGACCGCGTCGCCCCCGAATCCGAAATCAAGGAACACGTCGAGCATCCAAGACTCTGGAAGGTGCTCCTGCACAACGACGACTTTACGACGCAGGAGTTCGTGGTCTGGGTCCTCGAGACGGTCTTCAACATGCCGCCTGCCGATGCGTTCGCGGTGATGATGCACGTGCATCAATCCGGCGTCGGCGTGGCGGGGTTGTTTACCCGCGATGTGGCGGAGACCAAGGTGAAGGCGACCCAGCGCCTGGCCGAAGAACACGAATATCCCTTGTTGGTGACCATCGAACCCGATATCCAGGAGACGCGCGAATGAGCCGGACACCAGTCCCGTTTGCGCCCGATACCCTTGAAAGCATCCGGCGCGCGTTTCGCGTGGCGTCCGATCGCCGACACGATCTCGTTTCGCTCGAGCACATGCTCCATGCGCTGATCGAAGATCCGCAGGCGCGAGACATTCTCACGCGTTGCCGCGTCGATTTGACGCAGCTCAGGACCGATCTGGAGGAAGTCCTCGATCGTGCCTTTTCAGCGGTGCCGGGCAAGAAAGCCGTGAAACCCGAATCGACGCTCGGTTTCGACCGCGTCGTCGAGCGTGCTGTCGTGCACGCGGCCTCGTCCAGTGCCCAGCAGGTTGAGAGTGGGGCGCTGCTGGTCTTCCTGCTGCAGGAAGAAGAAAGCCACGCCGCGTATTTCCTGCGCAAGCAGGGGGTCGACCGCTTGACGCTGCTTCGCGCCATCTCGCATGGCGGCGGCGATGCGCCCGGCGCGGCGCGGACGGCGCCGGATGGTGGCGATGCGCGCACCGCTGATCCACTCGAGGCCTATGCCACCGACCTGATCGCCAAGGCGGCGAAGGGCGCGATCGATCCGCTGATCGGCCGGCAGCTGGAGCTCGAGCGCATGATCCAGGTGCTCTGCCGACGGCGCAAGAACAACCCGCTGCTCGTCGGCGAGCCCGGTGTGGGCAAGACGGCGCTCGCCGAGGGCCTCGCGCTGCGCATCCATCAGGGTGATGTTCCCGACGCGCTGAAGCAGGCGCGCGTGTTCGCGCTCGACATGGGCGCGCTCGTTGCCGGCACGCGGTATCGCGGCGACTTCGAAGAACGCGTCAAGCAGGTACTCGACGCGCTCGACAAGCACGATCAGGCGATCCTGTTCATCGACGAGATTCACACCATGGTCGGGGCCGGTTCCGCGTCGGGCGGCACCATGGATGCCGGCAACCTGCTGAAGCCGGCGCTCGCGTCGGGACAGCTGCGCTGCATCGGTTCGACCACCTTCTCCGATGTGAAGCAGTCGTTCGACAAGGACCGCGCGCTGTCGCGCCGGTTCCAGAAGATCGAAGTGCTCGAGCCGACCGAAGCCGAGACGATCGAGATCCTCAAGGGGTTGAAGTCGGCTTACGAGTCGCATCACGGTGTGACGTATCCGGATCCGACGCTCGAAGCCGCGGTGACGCTGTCGGTGCGCCACTTGAAGGATTTGCAGCTGCCGGACAAGGCGATTGACGTCATCGACGAGGCCGGTGCCGCGAAAAAACTGTCGGGAACCGGGAGCCGGGAACCGGGAACCGGGAGCCGGGAACCGGGAACGAGTTCTTCGGGCTCTCCGCTCCCGGGCACGGGTTCTTCCGGCTCTCCGCTCCAGGCTCCCGGGTCTCAGCTGCCGGGCACGAGTTCTTCCGGCTCCCCGCTCCCGGCTCCCGGTTCCCGGATGGAAGTGACTGTCGCCGACATCGAGAAGATCGTCGCCAAGATTGCGCGCGTGCCGGTGCAGGCGGTGTCGAGCGACGACAAGGTTGCGCTCAAGAATCTTGATGCCGAATTGAAGTCGGTAATCTTCGGGCAAGACGCGGCCATCGACGAAGTCTCTTCGGCAATCAAGCTGTCGCGTTCAGGCTTGCGCGCGCCCGACAAGCCGATGGGGAATTTTCTCTTCGCCGGGCCCACGGGTGTGGGTAAGACGGAGCTCGCCAAGCAGCTTGCGCGGATCCTGAAGGTCGAATTCCTGCGCTTCGACATGTCTGAATACATGGAGAAGCACGCGGTATCGCGCCTGATCGGTGCGCCGCCGGGATACGTCGGCTATGAAGAGGGCGGCTTGTTGATCGACGCCATCCGAAAGTCACCGCACGCGGTGCTGCTGCTGGATGAAATCGAAAAGGCGCATCCCGATCTGTTCGCCATTCTGCTGCAGGTGATGGATCACGCGACGCTGACCGATTCACACGGCCGGCACGCCGATTTCCGTCACGTCATCCTGATCATGACCACCAACGCCGGCGCGCGCGATCTGTCTGGGCGTCACATGGGCTTCTTCGAGACCTCCCAGACCAGCAAGGCGGCCGGCGTGATCGAGCGGATGTTCGCGCCCGAGTTCCGCAACCGCCTCGATGCGGTGGTGCACTTCTCCGCGCTCGGCGCGCCGGAAATTGAACGCGTCGTCGACAAGCATCTTGATGAGTTGCGCCAGTTGGTAGCGGCCCGAAAGATCACTATCGAGCTCACTCCGGCGGCGCGCTTGTGGCTGGCGGAGAAGGGCTTCGACCGCGCCTTCGGCGCCCGCCCGATGGCGCGCCTGGTGGAGAAGACGATCAAGAAGCCGTTGTCGGAATTGCTGCTGTTCGAGGGCGTCAAGGACGGCGACCGTGTGCTAGTGGTTCTCGAAGCCGACGCGCTGAAGTTGAGGCTTGGGGGTTGAGGCTTGGGGCTTGAGGCTTGGGGCTTGGGGCTTGGGACTTGGGGCCTGGGCTGTGACAGCTCTCTAAGTACGCAGAAGGTGCGTACGGTACGAGTTTTCCGTTCGAATGCGTGATCGTTTCTGCACTGAATATTCATTTGAGCGACTGGCAATGACACCCCGCTCTCGCTACCCT
>DASVFC010000638.1:0-4134 GCA_036380235.1 Vicinamibacterales bacterium | reverse complement strand
GCGAGTCGTCGGCAATCGCGTGCAGGTCGATCCGCGTCCGCTGCGTCCGGGCACGTTCGTCGAGCCCGCAGTGATCTGATCATGAGCGATCGCGACGACTTCTACATCGGCTACGAACCAACCATGCCCCATTCGTCGCGGCGCATCATCGCCGTGATGGTCGCTTCCGTCATCACGAGTGCCATCGCGATGGCGGCGTTCGTTGTCAGTATGCAAACCGAGCTCGCCGATTCCCGGTTCGAATTCGGCCACGTGCGCCAGTTCACTGGCTACCTCAGCATCGCGCCGGCGCCTGTGCTGATGGTTCAGGATGCCACAGGCAGCGTCCCACACTGGCTCGTCGCACCTGGCAAACACGGCGCCGGCGGCTTGATCGCCGGGACTCGCGACGGATGGGTCACGCTGCAAGGGACGCTGATTGCACGGGAGTCGTGGCGCATGATCGAGGTGCGTCCCGGATCGATACAAACCGTGCAGAGCGATCGGGTCCCCGTCCAGGCCGCGCCGGCGAACGCACGCGACGTGGTGCTGCGCGGCGAAATCGTCGACAGCAAGTGCTACCTCGGCGTGATGAATCCAGGCGAGCGCGCGGTCCATCGCGATTGTGCCGTGCGCTGCCTGGCCGGCGACGTGCCGCCCATGTTCGCGTTCCAGGACGCCGACGGTTCGCATCTCGCCCTATTGCTCATGGACGATGCGGAGAGGCTGCGATCGGATGTGGGTCGGCCGATTACGCTGACCGGCATGTTGGCCGGCACGGAAGACGCCCTCGTCTTGCGAGTGGCAGCGGTGCGGTAGTGCGACACCGTTCGTACTGACCGGCATCCAAGGCCGCGCATGCCGATCACACCAGTCGCGCACAGGCCCTTCTCGCTGCATCCCGGTCCGCGCGCGCACGGCCTGATTGGACGGGCCGCGGCGGTGACGGCACCGTTGATGGATCCGCTCCTGGGACTGAGCACGCTCGATCGCCTGTATGCAGAACTGCCCGATGGCGACTTCATCGATCGCGCGCTCGAGCGGCTCGGCATCACCGTCGACGTCACTGATACGCACCTGCGTCATGTGCCCGCGACCGGCGCAGCAATTGTCGTCGCCAATCATCCAACCGGCGCGCTCGACGGCCTCGCCGTGACGCACGCGCTGTTGCGGCGCCGGAACGACGTCCGGCTGCTTGGGAATCACCTGCTGCGTCGCGTCCCCGAGATGCGCGACCGCATCATCGCCGTGAATCCGTTTGCCACCGGCGCCGGCGAAACCCGTCGCGGGCTGCGCGCCGCGCGCGCATGGCTCGCTCAGGGCGGGGTGCTCGTGATCTTTCCGGCGGGAGAAGTATCGAGCATCGCGGCTGCCGATGGGCGCCTTCTCGACGGGCCGTGGAAGCGCGGGGTCTTGAGCCTTGCGAACAGGACGGGGGCGGCAGTGGTGCCGGCGTTCGTCGATGCAACATCGAGCCGATGGTTTCGGCTTGCTGGGCTCGTGCACCCTCGTCTTCGCACGGTCCTGCTGCCACGCGAGCTGCTGCGGTTGCGCAATCGGTCGGTCGGCGTTCGATTCGGGCCGCCGATCGATCGAGCCACACTCGCGAGCCTTGCGGGAGATGAGTCGCGGCTGGCGTGCTTGCGCGCCCATACGTACGCCCTCGAGCCGGCCCGCCAACGTGCAGCCGCCACCGCGGTGGCGATCGCACCGGCGGTTGCGCCGGACACGCTCGAGCGGGAAATCACGAAGCTGACGCCGCATCACGAACTGTTGCAGGCTGGCGATTATTCCGTGTTCTGTTCCCCGGCGCAGGTGATGCCCGCGGTGCTGGATGAGATCGGTCGGCTGCGTGAGATCACGTTTCGCGCCGCCGGCGAGGGCACCAATCGTGCCGTCGATCTCGATCGATTCGACCAAACCTACCAGCACCTGTTCGTGTGGCATCGCCCGACGCGGCAAATCGCCGGCGCCTACCGGATCGGTTACACCGATCGCGTGTGCGCGGGGTCCGGCGTATCCTCGCTGTACTCCTCGACGCTATTTTCGCTTGATGCCCGGTTCCTCAGCCAGTTGGGACCTGCTCTCGAACTGGGGCGGTCGTTTGTGCGAGAGGAGTATCAACGTCAGTCGATCACGCTTCTGCTGCTTTGGCGCGGCATCGGGGCGCTGATCGCCCGCGAGCCGCGCTACCGGCGCCTGTTCGGCCCGGTCAGCATCAGCGCCGGATACTCGCCGGTCACGCGAACCCTGATGGCGAAGTTCCTCAGCGATCACGTGACGCCCAGGTGGCAGCAAGTGGCACGGCCGCGCCATTCTTTGTGCAGCGATCCGCACCTGGGCGCGCTATTCGATGGCTCGCGGATGACGCTCGATGCCCTCGATGCCATGGTCCGCGAACTCGAAGGAAGCCGCGGCGTTCCGGTATTGCTTCGTCACTACTGGAAGCTCGGCGCGAGTGTGATGGGGCTGACCGTGGACCCAGCTTTCAACAACTCGCTTGATGCGCTGATGATGGTCGACATGACCGCGGTCGGCCCATCGGTCCTGCGCCGCTATCTTGGTCCCGCCGGCGCCGGGGGATTCATGGATTACCATCGCGTGAGATGATAGGCGGCCGAATGGTCCGCCACATCACGGCTTGCCTGGTGATTCTCCTCCTGGGGTCGCCTGTCATCCACGCCGACACTTATCCCCGCCAGGCCGGCATCGACGCGGTGCATTACGTGTTTCGGCTCGGCCTCAGCGACACCTCGAACCAGATCACGGGCGAAGCAACGGTCACCGTCAAGTTCGTGCTCGACAAGGTCGGCGACGTGCAACTCGACCTCGCATCGGTGTCGGCCGGCAAGGGAATGACCGTGCAATCGGTCCGCCGCGGCGGCGCGACCGACATACCGGGGCCGGCCTCGGACGCGCTCGTCTTCTCGCACCACGACAATCGTCTGCGATTGGTCCTGCCCACAGTGTCTCGGGCCGGCGAGGAGTTCACGTTCACGGTCCGCTATCGCGGCACGCCGGCGGACGGACTGTTGCACGGCAACAACATTCACGGCGACCGCACGATCTTCGCAAACAACTGGCCGAACCAGGTGCGGAACTGGCTGCCAACGATCGACCACCCGTATGACAAAGCCACCGGCGAGATGATCGTGACGGCGCCGGCGCACTACCAGGTGGTGTCAAACGGCGTGCTGATTGAAGAATCCGATCGCGCCGACGGCATGCGCCTCACCCACTGGAAGCAATCAGTACCCATCGCGTCGTGGCTATACACGCTCGGTGTGGCGCGGTTCACCGCGCATCATGCCGGCGTGGTCGGCGGGACGCCGATTCAGACCTGGGTGTTCCCGCAAGATCGCGAGGCCGGCCTCTCGTTGTTCGAAGACACATCACGGCGCGCGATGAATTTCTTCGTGACGCAGATTGGCCCCTACCCATATGAGAAGCTGGCCAACATCCAGGCCACTGGTTTCAGCGGCGGCACCGAGTACGCGAGCGCGATCTTCTATGGCGAGAAAGGCGTGAACACCGGACGCGGTCCGGTGGTGCACGAGATCGCGCATCAATGGTTTGGCAATTCAGTGACGGAGCGCGACTGGGATGATGTGTGGCTGAGTGAAGGATTCGCGACGTATTTCACGCTGCTGTTTACCGAGCACGACGAGGGCCGCGACGCGTTCGTCGAAGGCTTGCAGAGCAGCCGCACGCAGATCCTGCAAGTCGAACGTAAGCTGCCCAACACGCCGGTGGTCCATCGCAATCTCGCAGATATGAGCAAGGTGCTCAACAGCCTGGTGTATCAAAAGGGCGCCTGGATCCTGCACATGCTGCGCCGCGAGGTCGGCACCGGGCCGTTCTGGACGGCGATCCGCGAGTACTACCGGCGTTATCGCGATCAGAATGCGTCCACGGCGGAATTGCGAGCCATCTTCGAACAGGTTTCCGGGAAGGACCTCGGGTGGTTCTTCGCGCAGTGGCTCAACCGTCCCGGCGTGCCGAAGATTGAAGGTTCGTGGCGATATCTACCGGCGCGTAGGGCCATCGAAGTGACGGTGTCGCAAACGCAGGCAGCGGAGCCGTTGCGGATCGCGGTGGATGTTGGCGTGCGCAAAGCGGCGACGGAACGGCCGGAAGTCGAACGGATCGAGCTCA
>DASVFC010000637.1:0-2325 GCA_036380235.1 Vicinamibacterales bacterium | reverse complement strand
GCCTTGCCTTGCAGGCTGGCAAACGCCGTGCGCGAATTGGCGAGCGTGTTGATGCGGATCCCGTACCACGCCACGCCGTAGCTGCCGGCGATGCCGATCAGGCTGAAGACGATGACGATGGCGATGCGCGAGGGCTCCAGGTCGGTGAGCCAGAAATAAGCGACCATCACGGTGCCGATAAACAATTCGAGGATGAGCAGGAACTTGCCCTGCTGGATCAGGTAGGCCTTGCAGGTCTCGTAGATGATCGCCGAAACGTCGCTCATCGACTTGTGAACCGGCAGGTTCTTGACCGCGGTATAAGTCCACAACCCGAACAGCAACCCGAGCACGCAGACGACCAGGCCCGACATCAGGATCTGGTGGCCGGTCATGCCAAGGAAGTCGCCCTGATTGAGATCGGGCAACTGAATGTTGACTTCCCCGCCCGGGCGGTGATGTGCCGCGTCCTCGGGCTGCGCCGCCAGGATCACCGGCGACAGCAACATCGCCAGCGCAAACACCAGGGCCACTCGTTGAATAAGCCTCATCGCCATCGCGTCCTTTTTCCCCCTATTTGTGTTGCCGCATCACACCAGGCAGAGCCATGCCGCCCGTGAGAAAAATCCGTATGCCTTCCTCGACCGAGACGTCCGGATAAAACGCCTGGCTGCGCGGATACACCAACACATCACCGAGATACAGGTGATTGGTCGGCACGTACACCGCGATCATTGGTTCCGAACCCTGGCCGCGATCGAGCGAGAACTCGCGCGTCAGGAACCCGATCACCATCCCGCGCTTCTGGTCGTCGACGATCACGACCCTCTTGAAGCCGGTCTCGCTGTCGGGCGAAAACGCCGCCACCAACTGCTTCACCGGCGCGTACACGGTCTTGAACAACGGCACGTTCAGCAGCCACGCCTCGGCGCGCTGCAAGATGCGCCGCCCGATCACGTTGGTGGCCACCGCGCCGGCCAGCAGGATCACGGCGCCCGTCAACAGCACGCCAAGACCCGGCACTTCCCGTCCAAACCAGTACATCGACAACGGCCGCGCCACCCCGTCAACGAGGCGGAAGAACCACCACAGCGTCACGACGGTGATCATCAAGGGCACCGTCACGACGAGGCCGGTCAGAAAACTGCGACGCAGCCAGCTCATAACGTCACCGCATCATCAGCCACACCATCGTGATCGCCGCAAGCGCAAACCGATAGTAGGCAAATACCGCCAGCGAATGATTGGCGAGATATCTCACGAAGAACTTGACCGTGAGGTACCCGACGATCGCCGACGTCACCAATCCCACCAGCAACAGCGTGACGGGGATGCCCGCCATGCCGACTTCCGAAACCTCGATCGCTTCCTTGGCCGCCGCGGCGATGATCGCCGGCAGGCTCATCAGGAAGACGAATCGCGCCGCGGATGCGCGCTGCACGTGAAGCAGCATCGCCACCGTCAGCGTCGCGCCCGATCGCGACACCCCCGGCGCCAGCGCACACGCTTGCGCCACGCCGATTAGAAACGCCTCGCCGTAGCCAAGCTGGCGCGCCTCGCGTGTCTTGCGCCCGATGCGCTCGGCAATGAGCAACCCAATCGCCCCGATCGTCAGCGTGACCGCCACCACCAGCGGCGATCGCAATCGCGTCTCGATCACGTCCGCGAACAACCCGCCGACAATCACGATCGGGATCGTGCCGACGATGATCAACCGGCCGAACCGCTCCCATTCCCCGTCGCGCCCGGTCAGGGCACCCGGCGCCGCCGCGATCAACTTCACCACGTCGGCGCGAAAGAACACCACCACCGCCAGCAAGGTGCCGACGTGACACGCGACGTCGAACGGCAACCCGAACCGCCCCGTGTCCCAGCCGAAAAACGCCCGTGCGAGGATCAAATGCCCGGAGCTCGACACCGGCAGGAACTCCGTGAGCCCCTGCACCACCCCGAGGAGCGCGGCCGCGAAAAGATCCACGCGTGCTACGAAGCTTTACGCGTGCCCGCCGCGCGGCCCTTTGCCTGCTTGCCGGCGACCAGCAGTGCAATCGCCGCGGCAATGAACACCGTCGAATAGGTGCCGCTGACGATACCGACCAGCATCGTGAACGCAAAGCCTTCCAGGACTTCGCCGCCGAACAAATACAACGCCAGCACCGACAGGAACGTCGTGCCCGCGGTGATCACCGTGCGGCTCAGCGTCTGGTTAACGCTGCGGTTGACGATGGCCTCCAGCGAATCGCGCCGGTTGCTGCGCTGGTTCTCGCGCACGCGGTCGAAGATCACAATGGTGTCGTTCACCGAGTAACCGGTGATCGTCAGCAGCGCCGCCACCACGTTCAGTGA
>DASVFC010000636.1:0-8398 GCA_036380235.1 Vicinamibacterales bacterium | reverse complement strand
CTTGATGGCAGCCGCGGTGCCCGAGGCGAGCCCGCCACCGCCGGCGGGAACGAACACGGTGCCAACGTCCGGCAGTTGCTCGAGAATCTCGAGTCCAACGGTGCCTTGACCGATGATGATCTGCTCGTGATCGAATGGCGGCACAATCGTCAGACCGCGCTCGGCTGCTTCCTTCTCGGCGCGCGCCTGGCGATGTAGCGACGTGGTGCCTTCCATGATCACTTCCGCGCCGTACGATTTGCAGCCTTCCACCTTTACCGCCGGCGCGGTGGTTGGCATCACGATCACCGCGGGTGCGCCAAGCTGCTGCGCGGCCAGCGCCACGGCCTGGCCGTGATTGCCTGACGAATAGGTAATCACGCCACGCTGCAGCTGATCTTGCGACAGCTGCGAGATCATGTTGTAAGCGCCGCGAATCTTGAATGCGCCCATCGGCTGAAGCGACTCCGCCTTCAACCACATGCCGCCGGATTCGATCAGCGGCGTATATACGGCCGCCGTCTTGATGCGCTGGCGCGCGGCCTTGATTTCGTCGAGTGAAACGTAATCCATGATCGATGGGCGGTCTGTGGCTAGGGCTTTCGCACCTGAGCGAATTGATCGCCATCGTTGTACTTCGGCATCTCCGCCTGGTTGGCGATACGCCAGCCAAGCTGCGCGAGCAGTCGCATGTCGTTGACGCCGCCGCTGAAGTCCCACGACGGATCGAACTCGTCGCTCGGCTGGTGGTAGTCCTTGCCGTTGTACTCTTCCTGCTTCTTCTTCAACTCGCCGGCGTTGGCGCCGGTGAATTGCTGCGGCTCGCTCAACGACAGTGCCGGGACGCCGGCTTTGGCAAACGGGAAGTGATCCGACCGGAAGAAATAGCCGCGCTCAGGGTGCTGATCGCGCCCGAGCGTGCGATTCCGCTCCTTCAGCAGCGCCTCGACCATCGAGCCGAGCGTTGAACGCTCCGAACCGAGCTGCACCATGTCCGACGTCGCGCCGAGATAGTTGACGCCGTCGATGTTGATGTTCGCCGCCACCTTGTCCATCGAAATAGGTGGGTTGGCAGCGAAATACGCCGAACCCAAGAGACCTGACTCCTCCGCGGTGACGAAGGCGAAGTAGATCGAGCGCTGCGGTTTCTGCGCCGCCTTCGCGAAGGCCTTGGCGATCTCGAGCACGCCGGCCACGCCCGAGGCATTGTCGTAGGCGCCGTTGTAGATCCGATCGGTGTCGGGCTTGTCCGTCGGCAGCGGCGCGCGCGTGCCGAAGTGGTCCCAGTGCGCGCTGTAAATAACGGCTTCGGTAGCGTTGGTGCCCTTCAACACGCCAATTACGTTCGCCGACGTCTTGCGCGACGCTTTCTGCGCGAGCGTTGCGGCGGCGCGAACATTCAGCGTCACCGGCTTGAAGCCGCGACGGCTCGCCGACGCGCGCAGCTTGTCGAGATCCTGGCCACCGCGGCGAACCAGATCCTTCGCCGATGCGTCGGTTATCCAAGCCTTGACGCCGAGCGCCGGTTCACCGGGCTGCGGCGGCAGCGAATATTGCGTGCCGCTCCAGGACGACTGCACCACCTGCCACGGATAGGTCGCCGATTCATCGGTGTGAATCAGCAGCGCGCCGGCGGCGCCCTGTCGCGCTGCCTCTTCGAACTTGTACGTCCAGCGGCCGTAGTAGGTCAGCGCGTCGCCGCCGAACAGCGTCGGCTCGTCAGCCGGCGCGGGTGGATCGTTCACCATGATCATCACCCACTTGTTGCGCACGTTCGCGCCGGCGTAGTCGTTCCATTTCAGCTCGGGCGCATTGATCCCGTAACCGACGAACACCACTTCTCCCTGCACCTGCACGCGCGGACGCTCGACACCCGAAAAGGCCACAACGTCTTCGTAGTAGCGATACGTGTTGCCTGGAACGCTCAAGACGAAGTTGCGCTCCACCACCGACTCAACGATCGGTACCTGCTGGAAGTAGGTGCCGTCCGGCGCGCCGGGCTCGATGCCGATCGCCTTCAACTGTTCCGCAAGATAGTTCTGCGTCTTCTCGCCGCCCGGCGTGGCCGGGGCGCGGCCACCAAATTCGTCCGAGGCCAGTACCTTGATGTGCGCCGTTAACGAATCGGTCGTGATGAGCGCTTCAGCCGGACCGACCGGCGGGGCTGGCGGCGGTGCCGGCTGCGAGCACGCCACCGAAACCACGATCACGAAGGTACACGCGAGTCTGCGCATCACACATTCCTCTCCCTGTTGCTGTTGCGGTACTCCTCGAGCAGGCGCGCCACGCTGTTGATCACGCCGGCCTGCGTGGGCGACCAGCCCAGTGCCCGCGCCTTCGGGCTGCGCACCTTCTGGTCCAGCGCGAGCGCGTCGGCGTAGGCGCCGAACTTCTTGTGCGCCTCTTCCATCGGCATGTAGCGAATATCCGGCTTCTGCGGCACCTGCGCCGCGATCGCCTCGACGATGTCGCCCACCCGCTCATCCTCTTCATCGGTGGCGTGAAAGACACCCGCCGCCGTCGGTGCCTCGACAATCTTCAGATACAGATCCGCGAGGTCATGATCGTAAACGAGCGGCCAGCGGTTCTTGCCGGGGCCAACCACGCGGACCAGCCCGTTGAGCGCGTCCTTGATCAGGTCGGAGACGATGCCGCGACCGCCGCCATACACGATGCCCGGGCGAACCACGACGGTGCGCAGCGTTGCCGAAAACGCCGACAGCACGAGATCTTCGTGCGCCGGGCGCCACGCAACATGCGCGGGCGGATCGAGCGGCGCCGTTTCGTCGGCAGCCCGGATCGAGCGGCCCAGCACCCACACTCCGGACGTGTAGACGAACGTACGGATCTTGCCGTCGGCCTGGCTCGCCTGCTGCTGGGCGCCCAGCATCGTTTCGAGCGCCTGTTTCTCCACCTGCACGCCTCGCGGCGACGATTCGTACGCGGCGTGCACAATCGCATCGGCCGCTTTTGCGACCGTTAAATAGCGCTTCGGCGCCGCGAGTTCGGCCACCACGGGCGTCGCGCCCCTGGCCGCGAGCCGCTCTGCTTTTTCCTTATCGCGGGCCATGGCTGTAACCTGGTGCCCGCCTTTGATCAGTGCCCCGCGCACCGCCGACCCGATATAGCCGGTCGCGCCGGTCAAGAAGATATGCATCGCCGTAACGAAAGAAGCTCCCCATTGTACGATCTGTGGCGTGAAAACGCTGGTTGACGTTTTCCGCACGTTGGAAACGCGGCGCGGTGAGTTCATCGTCTATGACGATGGCTACCGCGTGCGGCGCCATACCTATGCGGAAGTGACGCGCGCGGCGCGCGGTTTTGCGGCTCGCCTCGTCGCACACGGCGTCGGCAAGGGCGACAAGGTGCTGTTGTGGGGCGAGAACCGCCCCGAGTGGATTGCGTGTTACTGGGGCATCCAGCTCACCGGCGCCATCGCGGTACCGATTGATTTCCGGTCGTCACCGGCATTCGCCGATCGTATTCGGACCATCGTCGACGCCAAGGTCGTGCTGGCTGGTGACGATGCGACCGACTGGCACCAATTGGAGGCCGGTTCCGGATGTCCGACATGGAAGCTGGCCGATTTCGATTGGGACGCGGACGGCCCGGTTCCCGACGTTGCGATCGATCGCGACGACGTGGCGCAGATCGTGTTTACATCCGGCGCCACCGCCGATCCGAAGGGCGTCGTCATCCGCCATCGCAACATCCTCGCGAACGTGAATCCCGTAGCGAAGGAGATCGACAAGTACAAGAGGTACGCGAAGCCGTTTCAGCCGATTCGGTTCCTGAACCTGTTGCCCTTGAGCCACCTGTTCGGGCAGTCAATGGCAACGAACATCCCGCCGCTCATTGATGGCACGGTGGTGTTCATGCGCAGCTTCAACCCGCACGACATCGTGCGGCGCGTGCGCGAGTGGCACATTTCCGTGATCGTTTGCGTGCCGAAGATTCTCGACGTGCTGAAGGAGCATGCGTTGCGCGTCGACTCGGCGGCGGCCGATCCGCCAACGGGCCTGTCAATCCCGGCGCGATGGTGGCGATACCGAAAGATTCATCGCATGTTCGGGTTGAAGTTCTGGGCATTCATCGTCGGCGCGGCTCCGCTCGGTTCGTCGCTCGAGGATTTCTGGAAGCGGCTGGGGTTCGTCGTCATCCAGGGATACGGACTGACGGAAACGGCTCCGATCGTGACGCTGAATCATCCGTTCAAGACCAACACGGGATCGGTCGGCACGGCGATCGGCGGCGTCGAGATCAAGATCGCAGAGGACGGCGAGATCCTCGTGCGTGGAGAGAACGTCAGCACTGGGTACTTCGGTGAGCAGTCCGCCTCCGCTCCCTCCGGGAGCTCCGGCGGGACAGCCGGCCGTACTCTGGATGAGGCCGGCTGGCTTCATACCGGCGACATCGGCGAGAAGGATGCGAACGGGCGCTTGTTCATCAAGGGCCGCAAGAAGGAAATGATCGTCACACCGGAAGGGCTCAATGTCTTTCCGGACGATGTCGAGCGCGAGATCAATCAGCAGCCGGGCGTGGTGGAGTCTGCCGTCGTCGGTGACGATCGCGTGCATGCCGTGCTCGTGCTGAGGCCTGGTGTCGATCCCGAACATGTGGTTCGCGATGCCAACGCGCGGCTGGCCGATCATCAGCGCATCCGGTCGTTTTCGCTGTGGACCGTCGGCCCGTTGCCTCGCACCGAAGGCACCAGGAAACTGAAACGTGCGGCGATCAAGCAGTGGGTCGCCTCCGGCGCGCAGCCGTTGGCCGCGAACGTCGGCGATCCGCTGCAGGCGCTGCTTATGAAGTTCGCGGGATCGCGATCGCTCGACGGGACGACGTCGATTGAAGGTCTCGGCCTGAGCTCGCTCGAGCGCGTCGAGTTGATGGTGGCCCTCGAAGATCAGTTCCAGACCCGCATCGACGAAACCAAGTTCGCCAGCGCGAAGACGCTCGACGATCTGCGATCGGTCGTCACCGCCACGCCGCAGGAGGCTGACGTTCCGGAGCCGGTGGATTTCCCAACGTGGAATCGCGCGTGGCCGGTACGCGCAATCCGGCGCGCGAGTCTCTTCTTGTGGATTCTGCCGATCGCGCGGATGTTCGCGTGGGTTCGCGTGCAGGGCCTCGAACATCTCGATCACGTCACAGGTCCGGTGGTGTTCGCGGCCAACCACCAAAGCCACATGGACGTACCCGTGATCCTCTCGGTCCTGCCGGGACACTGGCGCGCCAGAATTGCGCCGGCCATGGCCAAGGAGTTCTTCAAGGCACACTTTTTTCCGGAGAACTTCCCGGCGACGCAGGTCTTCACCAACCGGCTGAACTACTACCTCGCGGCGTTCTTCTTCAACACCTTCCCGTTGCCGCAGCGCGAAGCCGGCGCGCGACAGACGTTGCGTTACATCGGCGAGGTGACCGGCGCCGGCTATTCCGTATTGATATTTCCGGAAGGTGTGCGCACCGACGACGGCAGCATCAAGCCCTTCCGTGGCGGCATCGGCATGATTGGCTCGCGGCTGGGGTTGCCGGTGATCCCGGTACGCCTCGAGGGCGTTGATCGCGTGCTGCACACCAAGTGGAAAATGGCCAAGCCTGGCTATGTGTCGGTGACCTTCGGCGCGCCAATGCGTTTGTCTGGCGACAATTACGCGGATTTGGCGAGACAGGTGGAGCAGGCGGTACGGGATTTGCCTATGGCGGGCCCGAAGTGACACAATGGGGACTTGGGTCTTGCGGCTTGGGGCTTGGAGTTCGAGATGTCTCGAACGAGTCCCCACGGCCCAAGTCCCAGGACCCAAGACGCTGAATGAGCAAAGACGATCTGATTGATATGCAAGGCACCGTCGTGGCGGTGCATAGCGGCGGCCTCTACCGTGTGCAAGTGGACGCCGGACACGAAGTTCTCGCGCAGTTGAGCGGACGCATGCGGCGGTTCCGCATCAAGGTGGTTCCTGGCGATCGCGTCACGGTCGGCATCTCCCCTTACGACCCGCAGCGCGGGATCATCACGTTCCGCGCCCGTTAGGCCACCGATTGACAGCGATTAAACACCGATTAGAAGTGGCGACTTGAACTCGAATACCGCATCAGCACGCCGGCCCGGACGAGGCCGGCCGCGCGGCCGCGGCGGCCGCCGCGGACCCTCGACGACGCCGTCCGTCAAACCATCAACGCCACCGCCCGATTTGCCGTGGGAGATCGTCGACGTCGAAGCGTCGCCGATCGCGTTCAACTCGATGGGGTTTGATTCGCGGCTCGAAGCGGGCTTTCACTCGCTCGGGTTCGAAGGCACGCGCCCGGTGCAGGGCGCGGTAATTCCCGCCGCGCTCGAAGGTCACGACGTGGTGGCATGCGCTGAGACCGGCACCGGCAAGACGCTGGCGTTCGCGGCGCCGATTGTCGAGCGGTTGTTGAGCGAGACGCCGGGCTACGGCGATCCGGCACGCGAGAACTACACGCGAGCGCTGATCCTGGCGCCGACGCGCGAGCTGGTGGTGCAGATCGAAGATTCGCTCGTGGGGCTGACGTATCACACGCCGGTCACGTCGGCGGCGGTGTTCGGCGGCGTCGAGATGGGCCCGCAGGAACGCGCGCTGCAGGCAGGCGTCGACATCGTGGTGGCGACGCCGGGACGGTTGATGGACCACATGCGCCACAGCAACACGGATTTCGTGCGCGTGCAGGTCCTGGTGCTGGACGAAGCCGATCGGATGATGGACATGGGCTTCTGGCCCGACGTCCAGAAGATCATGTCGGCGCTGCCGCCGGATCGCCAGACGCTGCTGTTCTCGGCCACGCTGCCGGGTGAAATCCAGCGCATGGCGAAGGAGATGTTGAAGACGCCGCGCTACGTGCAGGTCGGCAAGCGCGGCGGCGCGGCGCGGACGATCGATCACCAGAAGATCGACGTCGAGCGCGACGCGAAGATCGACTGGCTGGCAACGTTCGTCAAGCGCGAGGCCGACGGGCCGGTGCTGGTGTTCGTGCGCCGCAAGATCGACGCCGATCGCGTGACGCGGCACCTGATGGCGAAGAGCATCAAGGCGGCGGCGCTGCACGCGGATCGATCGCAGCAGGAGCGGCTGTCAGCCGTGGAAGGATTCCGTTCCGGCCGGCTGCCGGTGGTGGTGGCGACCGATATCGCCGCGCGCGGCCTCGATATCGAGGGGATCGCGCATGTGGTCAATTTCGAGGTGCCTGATTCGCCCGAGACCTACGTGCACCGTGTGGGACGCACCGGACGGTCGGGCGCATCCGGGCACGCGGTGACGCTGGTGTCGCCGCATGAGCAGCGGGCCTGGGCCGCTGTGGAGAATGCAATTGGAATCCGCGCCCGATAACCTGTCGCCGACGCTCGCACGATTTCAGTCGTGCCGCTGGCGCAAGGCCGCCGAAGACGGCGTGCCCGATCATTGCACGCACCGCGACGTGCTGCCGATGGCCGGCAAGGACGGCTTCAATTGCGAGTCCTGGTGCGGCGACTGCTCGCTCTACAAGGCCAAGCGCATGCCGCGCAAGCGCGAAGAACCGCAACCGGCCGGTCACAACGACGACTGGCGCTTCAGGTATTAGCGCCCCGATGATCGGGGCACACGCCCCGATCGAACAAGTCTTTCAGCCACTAATAGAACGCGCGCGCGGTGATCGCGGCTGAGGAGCGTGGGGCGGACGGGTACAATGCCCGCACCCGACATGCTCCGGTTGCTCGCGATCGCCGTAATCGCTACTGCTCTCTATGCGTACGGCCTGGATCGGGTGCCCGCCTACCTGACGCTGGACGAGGCGCATTTCAGCGTGCATGCGCACGCGATCGCCGAGACCGGCCGCAATCTCAACGGCGAGCGGCTGCCGCTGCTGATTAGCCTCACGGATCCCGAAGGTGAACCTTACGTGGTGCCGTGGGGGCAGACCTATTACCTGCCGTTCGGCATGTATCTGATCGCCGGTGCGCTGCAGGTGCTTCCGCTCGACGAGTGGACGGTTCGCCTGCCGTCGGCGCTGCTCGGCGGCGTCATCAACGCCGGTTTGATCTTCGCGGCGGCATTGATGCTGTTTCGCGATCGTAGTGCGGCGCTGTGGAGCGCCGCGTTGCTGGTGCTCGCGCCGGCGAACGTCATCATCAGCCGTCAGGCAATCGACTCCATTTGTCAGCTCCCTTTCACCCTCGGTTTCCTCATCTGTCTTGGCAAGTTTCTGCAGGCGCCACGTCCTCGAATCGCGTTTGCGGCGGGCGCGATTCTCGGGCTGGGCATCTACAGTTACATCACGTCACTCGCGTTCATGCCGTTCTTCCTCGTGGTGTTCTGGCTGATCGCGTGGCGCGGCGGCGTCCTGGATCGCGCGTCCTGGGCAGTGTCGATCGCCGGTTTCACGGTTGCCGTCTTGCCAATGGTGTTGTGGCTGCTCTGGCATC
>DASVFC010000635.1:0-4764 GCA_036380235.1 Vicinamibacterales bacterium | reverse complement strand
AGCTTGCCGCGCCGCGTCGCCTCGGCGACCGCCTCCCGGATCTGCTGCCTCATCCAGATCTGGTTGAGGCCGACCGGCACGCGCACCTCGAAGGTCGGCATCCCCGTGTCCTGGCAGATCGGTCCTTCACAGGAGGCGGCCTGATCGATGTTCTGGGCGATGATCGTGATCGCCTGGCCGGCCCGGGAGGACGGATCTTCGGAGGCCAGCGCCGTCCGCATCGCGGCGCGCACGTCCGGCGGCAGATCCGTGGAAGTCTTGACGATGAGTGCGACCACTGACTCAAAAAACGCTTGCATAGCCCATCAGTGTAACTGACGCGAACGCTCGTCGCTAAGTTGGAGCCAGACTGCGATTCTTAGCGATTCGCTAAGCTCGGGGCGGAGTCACCTGCGATAATTGCGCATGCGAACAGCCGCACTTGTTTTCACTCTCGGCATCGTCGTTGCCCCAACATTTTCCGCTCAGCAGCCGGGCGGCAAACTCAGCGGCACCGTCGTCGCCGTCAATCAGCAGGCCGATACCGTCACGCTGATCGACCTGAAGACGATGGAAGCCTACAAGCATGTGCAGGTCGTGGGCGGACCGCATGAAGCCGCGGTGTCGCCAGATGGCCGGCGCGTGGTCGTCACCAACTACAACAAGCAAGGCGTGGGCCCGCAGAAGACGCTCAGCCTCATCGCGCTGCCAGGCGGCGATGTAATCAAGACGATCGATCTCGGCGAATATCGCGCGCCGCATGATGTGCGCTGGGTCGACGGGGAGCGCGTGGTGGTCACGTCCGAGGCCAACCAGGCGTTGCTGCTCGTCAACGTCGAGAGCGGCGCGATCGAGCGCGTGTTCAAGACCGACGCCGGCGTATCGCACATGCTCGCGCTGTCGACGGATCGGACGCGCCTCTACTGCTCGAACATGCGCGACGGTAGCGTCAGCGCCTTCGACTTCAAGACCGGGGAGAAGATTAAGGACGTCAAGACTGGCAAGGAGTGCGAAGGCGTTGGCGTGACACCTGATGGCCGCTGGGTGTGGGCAGGCAATCGCGCCGAGGACACCATCTCCATCATCGATACGAAGACGCTGGAAGTCACCAAGCGCATTCCATCGCCGGGCTTCCCGTATCGCGTGCAATTCACGCCGAACGGCCGTTGGGCGCTGATCCCGCACGCACAGGCCTCGTCTCTGGTGGTGGCCGACGTCGCGAAGCAGGAGATCCTGAAATCGATTCCTCTTGGGATGACGAAGGTTGAGAAGCCGTCAACGGCAGGTGTGTTCCCGCACCCCGACAACCGTCACGCGTTCGTGACGGTTCGCAACGACAACTCCATGCTCGTGCTCGATCTCGAAAGCGGCCGGACGCTGGGCCGGGTCGAGGTCCAGGCGAGCCCCGACGGCGTGGCGTATTCGCCGATCCAGCGCCAGTAATCTCCGAACTTCAGGCGTGTCGCTTTCGTAGACACCAGAATGCGACACGCGCTTCGCCGCCTCGTCAAAAGCCCGGCTTTTTCCCTGACCGCTCTCATTACGATTGGCGCCGCCATCGGCGCCAACGCCTTGATCTTCAGTGTCGTCAATGGGGTGATTCTCAAACCCCTGCCGTTCGCCGAGCCGGATCGACTGGTCGGCGTGTGGCACACGGCGCCGGGGCTAATCGCAAGTGGCGACCCGCTCAACCAGTCGCCCGCCACCTATTTCACCTATCGCGACAACAAGGTCTTCGACGACATCGGGATGTGGGACAACGGCGCCGTCACCATCACCGGCCGCGGCGAGCCTGAACGCGTCGATGTGCTCTTCGTGACCGACGGCACGCTTCCGGTCGTGGGCGTCAGGCCGGCCCTCGGCCGCACATTCACGCCGGCCGATGACGCGCCCGGTAGCGCGGAAACCGTGATCGTCAGTCACGCCTACTGGCAGCGCGCGCTCGGCGGCAACGCCGCCGCGATTGGGCAGTCGATCGTCGTCGATGGCCGGCCGCGCGAGGTGATCGGCGTGCTACCCGACAAGTTTCGCTTCCTGCGGCACAACCCCGAACTGGTGCTGCCGTTACGTTTCAACCGCGCCGAGATCTTCATCGGTAACTTCAGCTACCAGGCGGTGGCGCGATTGAAGCCCGGCTCGTCGATCGAAGAGGCGAACGCCAACGTGGCGCGGCTGCTGCCGAATATCCCGGACAACTTCCGCCTGCCGCCCGGATTCAGCCGGCAGATGTACGACGAAATCAAGATCGGCCCACTGGTGCGACCGCTGTCGGCGGACGTGATCGGCGACGTGGGCAACGTGCTGTGGGTCCTCTTGGGCACCGTCGCCATCGTGCTGCTCGTCGCCTGCGCCAACGTCGCCAACCTGTTCCTGGTTCGCGCCGAAGGTCGACAGCAGGAGCTCGCGGTGCGCACGGCGCTCGGCGCCAGCCGATCGCAGGTGATCGCCTCGTTGATGTCGGAAGCGTTCAGCATCAGCGTGGCCGGCGGCGCGCTCGGCCTGGCGCTGGCTTACGGCGGCATCCAGCTGCTCGTCGCGTTGAATCCAGCTCGGCTGCCGCGCCTTGAAGAGGTCACCATCGATCCGATCGTCGTGGCGTTCACGCTGGCGATCTCGCTCGCGGCCGGCCTCTTGTTCGGGCTGATTCCGATCATCAAGTACGCGAACCCGAATCTCGGCAACGCGTTGAAGGAAGGCGGCCGCGGCTCGAGCGACGGGCGCGAGCGGCATCGCGCCCGCAACACGCTGGTGGTAGCGCAAGTCGCCCTCGCGCTCGTGCTGCTGGTCGCCTCGGGCCTGATGATTCGCACCTTCACCGCCATGCGGGACATTTCGCCCGGCTTCGCCGACCCGGAACAGGTGTTGACCTTCCGGGTTTCGATTCCAACCGCAATTGCCGCTGAACCGCCGCAGGTGGTGCAGATGCACGAGCAGATCCTGCGCCGCATTGAAGCGCTGCCGGGAATCACGTCCGCCAGCCTGTCTTCGTCGGTGACAATGGACGGCAACGACAGCAACGATCCGATCTTTCGCGAGGACAAACCGGCTCCAGAGGGGCAGATGCCGCCGCTGCGCCGCTTCAAGTGGGTGCCTTCGAATTATTTCGCCACGATGGGGAATCCGATGAAGGCTGGCCGCGATTTCACCTGGGCCGAGTCGCACAGCGCCGCGCCGGTGGCGATCATCACGGAAAAGCTGGCGCGCGAGTTTTATGGCAGCGCCGAGGCCGCCGTCGGGCAGCGCATCAAGAACCAGCCGAAATCGCCCTGGCGCGAAATCGTCGGCGTCGTCGCCGACGAGTACGACGACGGCGTGACGCGTGGCGCGACGACGATCGTCTATTGGCCGATGATGAACAAGGACTTCTGGCAGGAGGGCTTCTCGACGCAGCGCTCGATGGCCTATGTCATTCGCACGCCGCGGCTGCAGGAGTCGGGCTTCCTTCGCGAAGTGCAACAGGCCGTGTGGTCGGTCAATCCGAACCTGCCGCTCGCACGGGTGCAGACGCTCAGCGAGATCTACGACGACTCGATGGCCGAAACGTCGTTCGCGCTGGTGATCCTCGGTATTGCAGCTTCGGTCACGTTGCTGCTCGGTCTCGTCGGGATCTATGGCGTCATCGCCTACATCGTGCTGCAGCGGCGGCGCGAAGTCGGCATCCGCATGGCGCTCGGCGCGCATAGCGGCGCGGTGCAGCGCATGTTCGTCACGCGCGGGCTGACGTTGACGGGGATCGGGCTGCTGGTTGGCGTGATCGCCTCGGCGGCGTTGATGCGGCTGATGTCGGCACTGCTGTTCGGCGTCAGCCCGTTCGATCCGATCACCTACGTGGCCGTGGTCGCCGCCCTGGGATTGGTGGCACTGCTGGCGACGTGGCTGCCCGCACGCCACGCGACGAAGATCGATCCGATGCTGGCGCTGCGATCCGAATAGCGGCACCGAGGAAACACGAAGGACACGAAGGACACGAAGTTCACGAAGTTCACGAAGATCAATTTTGGAACTCGCTAAGCGGGATCCCAATAAGTTCTTCGTGCCCTTCGTGTCCTTCGTATCTTCGTGTTACTACTTCCCGAATATGAGGAAGTATTGATATTCGAGGAAGGGCTCTTGCCGGATCAATTTCAGTCCCGCGGCTCTCGCCACGTTCATCACCACGTCGGGGCTGACGCGTTCTTCCGGCGCCGGACCCGGGCCAGTGCCATCCAGACGGAAGTCGATAATCCCGAGCCGGCCTGACGGCTTCAACGCCTTGGCGAGGTTGGTCAACATCGTCACGCGATCTTTTTCGTCGACCTCGTGAAATGAATCAACGAGCAGTGCGGCGTCGAGCGATTGCGCCGGCAGCTTGGGGTCGTCGATCGTGCCGAGCTTGGGCTTGACGTTGTTGAAGCCTTCACGGCTGACGCGGCGCGAGATGGCGTTGATCATCTCCTGCTGCACGTCTTCGGCGTAGACGAGCCCTTGCGGACCGACGCGGCGGGCGAGGCGGATGGTGAACCAGCCGCTGCCGGCGCCGATGTCGGCGACCACAGAGCCGTCGGCAATGCCCATCGCGTCCATGATCAAATCAGGGCGCTGCCACAGATCGCGATCGGGTGCGTCGAGGAGTCCGAGATCGGACGGGGGAAACAGGCGGTGAACGTTATTCTGCTGCTGCGCCGCGGCCGTGCCGAGCGAAAGCACGAGCACGATCGCGACGAGGATCACGTCGCGATTTGCGTCTTGTCGCGGCACGCCATTCGCCCCGTCAGTGGCGCACGAATTTCCAGACCGTGGGCAGCA
>DASVFC010000634.1:0-6335 GCA_036380235.1 Vicinamibacterales bacterium | reverse complement strand
ACCAGCGCCGGATACACCGCGCCCGGGTTCTCGCTGAGCAGCGCCATTTGCCACGCACCGATCGCCTCGCGATCGCGGCCGCTGATGGCGTGCGTCGCGCCGAGATAGAACGCGGCGCCGAGGAAATCCGACGCGCCCTTCAACGTCTGTTGGAACCACGCCGCCGCCTGTGCGGTTTCACCGCGGCTCAACGATCCCAGCCCTTTGACGAAGGCGAGGTTCAGTCGATCCTCTTCCGTCGTGCCCTCCACGGTCGGCGGCTCGTAATTCCCCTGCCGCGCTTTTTCGATCACCTCTTCCACCTCCGGCGACGGTGGATGCATGTCAGTCAGGCCATCGAGGAACGGCTGCACCACCGCGGGAGCGAGGACGGTTTGCGCCGAAAAGCGCGGCACCGGCGCCATGATTCGAGACGGCGCGATTGGCGCCGGCGGCGCATCCGGATCGATCGGCACGTTGAGATCCGGTGGTGGCTCGACGGCGGCAACCGAGGTCGGCGACATCATGAACGGCCGCGTTAATCGGTATTCGGGCTGGCCGGGAACGGCGATCACCGCGCGCGCGATGTATTCACCGGGCGGCAACACCCCCAGCCTCATCGTCGCCGCGTAGGCGTGGACGTTGCCGCGTTGTGCGCGTCGGGCTTCGACATTCACCAGCGGATTGCCGTTCTCTGCGTCGGAGATCTGCAGCGTCACTTTCGCGCGATTGAGCTGGTTGGTATCGGTGCCGGTCAGCTCGAGCATCGCCGACACGGTTTCATTGTCGATCACCGTGGTCGGCCGCGGCCGCGGCAGCTCGCCGGCAGAGGGTGGCTGCGGAACGAGGACCAGGTCGGATGCGTTGATGTTGTTGCTGACGCGATTGAGCCGCGCATGCACGGTGTGATGCACGCTGCCGCTGCGCCCGTTGTCGTCCACCGCGGCGACGCGCAATGTGTACTCGCCGGGATCGAGCGCCACCGACGTCAAGGCGAGCCGCGGTGATTCCCCCTTGGCGCTGGCCGGCTCGAGCAACGACTTGCCGCCGCGATTGACGACGATCTTCTCGTTCTTGTCGGAGATGATGACGCCGAGGGGCCACTCGGCCGGGGTCGTCGCCGGTTCGCCAACTTCGGCGGCGATGACGATGCGCACCTTGTTGGGACTGGCGCTATCGACCGAAGCATAGGTTGCCACCCGCATCGGCAGGCCGCGCACCGGCAGCGGCGACTTCAACACTTCCGCGAGCTGCTCGGCCGGCGACAGCGCCGACAGTGCCGCGGTTTCGGCGGCCTCGTTGCGGATGACAAATGTCGGGCGGGCCCGCACCGTCAGGCCGCGCGGCTTGACGTCCACCTTGATGCGCCGTTCCTTGCCGGTGCGATCCGCTTCCGTCGGCTCGAATCCGATCAAGTAATAGCCGGACAATTCGCGGCTCAGCCGATCGAAGGCGGTGTTGCTGCTGGTCTGCACCGTCACCATCGAGCCGCGCGTCTGTGCCGCGACTTGCTCGAGCCCTTCACTCATCAACGAGTCGTCAAAAAACCGGCCGGCGGTGTTCGGCGCCGCGCGGTCTTCCATTTCGAACATCGACTGGCCGGGGCGGATGATGTGGATCGTGGCGCGGGCCTGCGCGGCACGGCGGCCGAGCTCGGTCATGGTCTGGCGATCGCGCGCCACGAACATGCCTTCCGAGATCATCACGATGTTGACCGGCGTGTTCAGCTGCGAGAGATTGCGCAACAGTCCCTCGAGCGAGTTCAGCGTGGCTCGTGTCCGGGCGCTCGCCTCGAGCAGCAGCGCTCGCGCATCACCTTCGACCTGGTTCGTGCACGCTTCGAGCCCGAAGCCGGTTTCTCCCTGGCATTCCCGATCGATCGCGGGCTGGAATCCGGATTGATCGTTGCTGTCGAGTGCCCATGCCTCGCTGATGTAGACCCTCGACATGCCGACGTTGCGCGATGCGGTGCCGCTGACGCGCAACAGCGCGTCGGTGATGCGCTTGCGGTCGGTGGTGAACTCGACGCTGCCGACGCCGGTGGGAATGCGGGCCAGGCCAATCAGGTCTCCCGCCGCGAGGCGATCGAACATCGTCTGGGCCGTGCGCAGAATGCCGGCCGCCGAGCCGACGCGGATGCTGCTTTCGTCGATCACGAACAACAGCAAACGTCCTGTCGTCTCCGCGTCGTTGGAGGTCGACGTGGTCTCGCGCGGCGTCGACGGCGTGGCATTGCCGGGCGTCGTGGAAATGAACTGCACCGATGCGATCTGACGAGGCTGCCCGTTGACTTCGAGCGCGAAGTCGGACGGCGTGAGCGTCGGCACCGGCCGCGATTCGCGGTCGACAACGTTGACGTCGACGAGCACGAGTTCGGCCTTGGTTTCAAAGGTGGGTTTCGGCTGCTGCGGCGTCGGGGCCTGCGCGGCGAGCAGCGCCGACGACAGCAGGCCACAGGCAAGACAGCCGAGTGCGAACGTGACGCGCATGTTATGACCCCGGCGCGCGGTAGCCCTGGCGCGCGCGCACTGAGTGACCGGTGCCCGGCACTTCTATCTTGACCTCGCGCCACGAGCCGTTGCGCTTGGTGTTGGTCGATTCGTAACCGAGGATGTACTGGTTCGACAGTTCTTCGAGGATCTCGGCAAAGGGCTCATCGAGCTGATCGCTGCGCTCGACGAACAGGGCGCGGCCGCCGCTGAGATCGACGAGGCGCTCGATACCCGATTTCAACTGCGCTTCCTTGACGCCGCGGCCGAGCGCGACCATGAACAGCGTGGCGTCGTTGGCGCGCACGGCCTGTTCAACGGCGTGAATGGTGGAGTGGCTGGTGCGATCGTCGCCATCGCTGAACACCACCAGCACGCGGCGGCCGGGCTGACGCGACAGCTGCTGCACGCCGCGGATGATGACGTCGTAGAGCGCGGTGCCGCCCCATGCCGACAACCGATCGATCGCGCGCGTCCGTTGCGTGACGCTGGTTTCGCGCCGCGTCAGGGTGAACATGTTGTCGTTGAACGCGGCGACGGTGACCTGGTCTTTCGGTCCCAGCGCCGACAGGAACTTCTTGACGGAATTTTTCAGCTGCGGCATTGCCTGCGTCATGCTTTCGCTGACGTCGATCGCGACAACGATCTCGAGCGGCGATCCCTCGCTCGAAAAGTGGGTGATCGTCTGCGGCACGCCATCCTCGAACAGCTTGAACTGCGACTGCTGCAGACCGGACACGAACCGGCCCCGCTCGCTGACCACGGCGGTGATCTGCACCACCTCGACGTTCACCTTCTCGACCTGGTCGAGACCCCTGGTGCGCGAGCTCGCCACGATGCGGCCGCCGCCGATCATGTTGGCGACGACGCGGAACACGTGCGGCCGCACCTCGGCGCCGGCGTCCCACGTGCATTCGGCCTTTAGCGGGTCGAGCACGTTGCACACCTGTTTGCCGTCAGCGAAGAACAGGATCTGCGCGACGCGCGTGGCCAGCATGCGCGGGACGATGTCCGCCTTCAGGGTGGTGAGGCCGCTGACGTACGTATCAGCCTCGGGCGAGACGATGCTGATCGCGAGCTCAGGTTTGGGTTGCGGTTCCTGCGCGGATGCAGCGAGCGTAAGTGCCAACAAAACGCCGATGGTTCGCATAAGTTGCAAAAAGGGCCCAGGCCCTCCCAAAACATTTACGGTTTCCGTAAAAGGGAAGCAGGTTCCCTTTTACCGCGGGCGTAAGGGGCCTTCGCCGGCCAGCGCGGCGACGTAATCTTCCACCCGCGACGACGAAAGCGCCAGTGCCTGCCGCGTCATCGCCGGCCAGTCGTCCGGGAAACGCGAATCCACATCGTGCCAGAAATCCTGCGTAGCGTACGTCAGCATTCCGGGTATCAACTGCGCCGGAAGTTTCAGACGGGCCGTTTCTTCCGCGAGCCGCAGCGTCAAGTCGGGTAGTTGTGTCGCAATCAGCCCCCCGTCGGCGCGGCCGCCGAGGTTTTCCCACGGCGAGGGCGGCGGCATCGCGGTGCCCAGGCGATTGTTCAGGGGCTCTATGTAGACGCCCCAGCGGTCGAGACGATCGCGCGGAACGTCCGGCTTACCAAGCCACATGAAATCCCGCAGCGCGAAGAGGGACGGCGCCAGCTCGGGCGTGCGGGTAATCGTCCACGCCATCGTCTGCTTGATCGCGGGCGACATCCCGGCTTCATCGGCAAGGCGCAGCACGGCGGCAAGATCGGCGCCGGCATCCGCGACGCGCTTCCTGCCGCGCGCGATCGCCTCGACGATCCGATCGCGATCGGCATCGCTCAGGTCTTCGGGATTCAAGACGCGCACGGTACGCGCCAGCGTCAATAGATCGTTGAGATTAATCGTCGGCGCCACCGGCATCTCGTTATCGGCGAGCCGCCGCAGGCTCAGGCGCGCGAGGGCGAGGTCGAGGCCGAGCAGCGATCCCTCGATGTGCCATGGGTTGCCGTCGCCCACCTGCTCGCGAGGTACGCTCCACGCCAGAAAATCCCGGCGCACACCGGCGGCGCCTTCGGTTCCGAAGTTGTGTCGCCTGGGAATGTCGCCGCCGAGGAGCGCGGGACCTTCGGGATCCCCGAGCGCCGGCGTATAGATCAATACCAGCAGCGCGTCGGCGATCTGCGCGTCGTTATTGGCCGCGAGCGCCGCATCAAGGCCGGGCGACGTCAACTGTTCGCGGATGCGCTTGATCCGTGCGTGCTCCGAGGAAAAGTAGTCGACCCGGTAGTCCAGTCCCTCCCAGGCCAGCACGGGAGCGTTCTTCGCCGGCGTACCGGCGAGCGCCTGCAGCAGCCGCGACTCGTACGCGGTGTTTGCCGTGAATTGATCGGGCTGGATCAATGGCGGCAGCACATCGAGCAGGCTCTCCAGCATCCACTGCGTGATGGCGCTTGCGGTGCGGTCTTCGGCCTCAACGACATCAGCAAGCGACAGCAACACGCGATCGGCCGTGCTCACGTCGATGCCGCGGCCGGCGCGGGCTCGCTCGAGAATCGCGACCGCCGACTGGAATGCAATCACCGCATGGCGGCGATTGCGGCCCGGCAGCTCGTCGATGCGGCGCGCCGCTTCGACCGCGCGACTGTACACGCGCGGCGTCGTGACGCCCATGCGGTCGAGCGACAACAACAGCGCGCGGTAACGCCGGTAGCTTCCGACGGCGACCAACACGTCGGTGAGTTGATCGTCAGCAGTCGCGCCAAACACCGCCTGCGCAAAGCGCACCATCTCGTAGCGATCGCGCCGTTCCTTGGCGGCGGCGCTCGAGATGCGCTGCGTCAGCCAGGCCAGCGTCACCGGCCCGGCCGGCGCGCGATCGAGGCCCGCAGCCACCTTGCGCGTGAGGTCCGTCCGCTCGAACAACGCGTCCCAGAACCACTGCGCCGCCGGCGGCGCCACACCGTTGCTATCGATCTCGATGCGCGACGAAATGATCCACGGATCGGTGATGCTGCGCAGGAACGGATGTTCTTCCATGCGCCAGTTCGAATCGGCACCGCGGTACGCTTGATACAATGCGCGCGTCTGTTCGATTTGCGCGGCCATCGGCCCTGTGCCGAGGACCAGGGTGCGCCGCTCTGGCGTCATCATCGACACGGCGTCGAAGAACCACGCCACGCGGCCGCCGTCTTTCGTCAGCAGCAATCGGAGGAATTCAGGAACGCGCGTCACGCGTTCACCAACTAGTGCCTCCCAGATCGGCTCCGCTGCTTGGCCCCCAGGCACGCTGACGCGGTCCTTGTCGATGGCCAGGCTTCGTGCCGCCACCCAGAAGGCCGCCGGCGCCGTTCGCGCGATCCATCGCAGGAGCCCGCGATCGCGTTGGAGCAACGCGCGCATCGAAGCGTCGGTATTGACCGCGCCGGCGGCTACGAGCAACACCGCGCGATTGGAGATCAGCGCTGCGAACAAATCCTTCGGCGCGTCCGGACCAACCAGTTCGCGCCAATGATCTTCGGTCAGCGGGGCGGCAATCGTGATCGGCCGCCCGTTGTTCTCCGACGCGGCGTCTGATCCTGGCGTGCTCAAGGCGGTGATGAAACGGCGGGCGCCGGCCGCACGCTCGGCGGCGCTGCCGCCCTGGCTGAACATGCTGCGCGCCAGGACGGCGATGGCAGACCCGCGTTCCTCCGGCTGCAGGCCGAGCAGGTCGAATGTCGCCGTGCCGCCGGTGACAGCCAGGTCGAAGAAGCCTGGGACGGGTTTCGTGTCGTCGGTGACGGCCAACCACGCCACCAGCGCGACCATCAAGAAACGACTCAAGGCCACAACTTATACTGCAAACCCTTCGCACTTCTATCCCATCTAACGACTCATGACCGACACCTTGAAGCAGGATCTGC
>DASVFC010000633.1:0-15648 GCA_036380235.1 Vicinamibacterales bacterium | reverse complement strand
AGCTTGCGGCGGAAGTGCTCGCGTCACGGCTCGCGACGGGAGACCTGTCTGCCGCGGCAATGCGGGAATACGAGACCCGATGGCGCGATCGTTTTCAATCGGAATTCACCGCGCAATCGGCACTCCGCTTCGTCGCCCAACGGATGCGCGATACCGACATCGATGCGCTGTTCACGCTGGCTCTGACCGACGGCATCCTGCCGCTGGTGCGGCAAAAGGCGCGCTTCAACCGGCACCGGGACTTCATTCTTGCGTTGCTGCGTCACCAACCGGCGCGCCGGGCGTTATTCGGTCGCTTCGCCAGCTCCGCATAATCGCCACTACTCGGGCCGGCCGGTAAGCCTCCGGCGCACCAGAAACAACGACAGAATCAATTCAGAGACCGTGCGCTGCAAGGCGTAGAACAGTCCCGCGCGTCCGTCGAGGATGCCGCCGCGAACGAAGTAGCTGTAGAAAAACATCGCCGGCGGCGCGAGTACGATCCAGCGTCGAACAGCGTCGGCGGTGCCCACGCGCGCGCCGGTAGTCATCAACTTCTCGGCCTCGAGCTTCATGTAACGGGCCTGCGCACCCAGCCAGTGCGCGATCGATTTGCGATCGTCGTGATGGATCCGTCCGACCAAGGGCCGTACCTGCCCATTCAACTTGATCCGCTGCGTGTGACCATCCTGTTCGTAGCGTCCGGCGGCGCGCCGATACAACACGGTCACCGGTGGGTACACCCCGCCGCGCAACGGTGTTCCGTCGATGCAATAGTCGAACGACGCTGCATATCCAACAGCTTGCGGATCCGGTTGCAGAGACTGAATCTCGCTGATTAGCGCCTCGGTCACCATGTAATCCGCATCAAGCGCCAGCACCCACTCGCTGGTGATGCCAGTTTGCTCGATCGCATAGTTCCACTGCTCGGCATGGGTGGTGAACGGACGGGGGAACACGCGCACGTTCGGGAATCGTGATGCGATCGCGACCGTCTCGTCGCCGCTGAGGCTGTCGACGATGACGATGTCTTTCAACCAGGTCAATCGCGACAGCGTGCGTTCGATGTTCGGCGCCTCATTGAACGTCAGGATCACGCCGGTGATATCGGTCACGCGTGTTTCCCGGCAACCGACTGATAGAGCATTTCCATCTGCGCGGCAACCACCGGCCACGCAAACCGATCGCGCGCCAGCAGGGGTCCCACCTCACCCATCGCCTTTCGGCGCGGCGCGTCTGACATCAATGTGTGGATGGCACCGGCGAGCTGTTCCGCGGTCCCCGCGGCGACGATACCCGCGCCGCCGTTAGCAATTGCCGGCGCGACGCCAACTTCGGGTGTGCATATGACAGGCACGCCGGCCGCAATTGCCTCAACCGCGACGTTGCCGAAGTTTTCCGAATACGACGGAACGACCATCACTTGTGCCCGCGCAAACAACGCGGCCTTCTCCGAACGATTGACGGCCCCGAGATACGTCACGCGAGCCGCAACATCAAGCCGTTCTGCCTGCCGTTCCAGCACGGGGCGATAATTGTCCTCATCGTTGCCGGCGATGATCAGGCGTTGATCGGGCAACCGCGCCAACGCCGAAAGCAGCCGGTCGAGGCCCTTCTTCCAGTTCACTCTGCCCAGGAACAACACGAACGGCTTGCCGCCCGCCGCCTCGCTGACCGCTGGGGAAACGGTGCCGGGGTCGTCCAGATCGAATTCAACACCATTGGGCACTTCGCACACGCGGCGAAACTGAAAGCCGAACGCTGCCGCTTCGTCCGCTTCGCGTTCGCTGGTGACGTGAATCGCGGCGGCCTGTTCGAGGTTCCGCCGCTCAATCGCCGCCAGCCAGAGCGCCTTCAACCGCGGATTGCGCCGGGCCACCAGGTCGCGCTCGAGCATGCCTCGCGGCGAGACCACGTACGGCACGTTCGCGCGCCGCGCCGCCCGCGCGGCCGCCCACAATGGCCATAGGAACACGGCGTGGGTGTGCACCACGTCGAACTTCGCGACCTGCGCGTTCAATGCGGCACCAAGTGTCGGCGACCAGTAGATGCGCCGCAACGACGGCGACTGGAAATACCAGACCTTGACGCCGTCGACGTCGACGGGTTGTTGGTGAACGACGGCGGAATCGGCCGGGCCATCAACGCTGGTCGTGAACACGTGCACATCGTGGCCACGCGCCGCAAGTGCCTTGCACAGACCGTGCACCGAGACGATGGTGCCGCCGTAGCGGACGGCAGGAAGGTATGTGGCTGCGACGTGGAGGAGTCTCACGAACGAGCGTTCTTCACGATCAGCCGGTTGGCTGCCCACCAGGCCACGAGGGCGTAACTCATAATCACGAGGTCCTGCATCGAGCGCATGCCGGCGACGAGCACCATTACCGCGAGTGCAAACACGACTGGATTGTGGTTGCCGACGAGGCGGAGCCCGTTGGCCGATCCGGCGAGACGGCCGTGCAGCCAGCCGCCCAGCAACACGCCAATCCAGCCGAAGCTCAAGTACCACTCCCCGATGATCGAGGTCGACAAACTGACGCCTCGCAATCCAACCTCCGACGGCAGGTCGAAACCAGGATCGACGGGCTTGTTGGGCCAGAACACTCTCGGCACCGGCCGCACAGCGGCGAAGATCAACTGTTTCCCGTAGACGTGATCGCGCTCGGCGGGGACGATCTGAATCACCTGTGCGAGCCGCAGGAAATTATCGTCAACGTGGAGGTAGTCGTATTCGCTTTCGCCGCGGAATGCGAATTCTGCGTAGCCGACGGTGCGGACATTCAGCATGAACTGCATCAGCCACAACAGGGAGATGACCGCGACGACAATGGTCAGCACCTTGCGTACGTTCAGCCTGGGTTGCAGCTGTACCCACACGATCAGCGCCGCGCCACAGGTGACACCGATGATGCGGCGACCGCCACCCTGGGCGAGGAACAGCAGCATCACCACCGACATCCCGATGGCCAGAAGCGTGGTAAACCTGAAGCCGCGTCGCACGAGCAGCACCGCGGTCAGGCTGGGCAGCACGTAGCCGAAGTACGGCAGCTGGTCGATGAAAGAGCTCCAGCCGCCAAGCTGTCCGCGTCCCCAAGGGACTTCCCAGCGGTTTTGGCCGAGATACGAGAACATCAACGGGATGTCAAAATTCACCGCGTAGGCGTAGTTAAGCATGCCGAGTGCGAAGCAGATCGGCACCAGCTTCCAGGCGGTCTTACTGTCGAGCGACGTCGCCGCCAGCCCCATCAGGCCGCGCGGCAACCGCCATGTCCTGCCTGCGACACCGAGCCACATCGCCGCGGCCGACAGGCCGATCGCGATCATCGCCAGCCGCAACGCCTCGTCTGAGGCATCGCGCAAATCGTAGGCGCCCTGGACGAGATCGAGCAGCAGCCAGTAGACGAAACCAAGCGCGACGAAGTTCTCCGCGTTCATCTTCGTCGCGGCGCCGGTTACCGCGCGCAAGAACGGCACGATTATGATCGCGAGCGCAAGCATCGCCGCGGGCACCATCAGCGCGCCGCGCGGACTTGGCTGTTCCGGAAACAACACGATTACCGCGATCGTCCCGAGCAGTGCGGCGACAAATCCCGTGATCGGACCCGTCGACTTGGCGGCACGCTCCGAGACCGCGTCCAGGTAACTGGGCGCCGACCGGACGCCGGTCACATCTACGTTTGTTCGCACTTAGCCACCGACCTCAGCGAATGTTCGAGCACCAGCACACACCATTTTCGGTACCAGGTTGTCGTCGGAACGGAGCCCACGTGCTCCAGGGCGGCAAATGTCCGGCGCCATTCTCCATCCAACCAGCGCTCAAACGGGAACTGGAAACAGCGCTTCCGGCGGTGAATGATGCCGTCTGGAATGCCGGCGACAGATTCGACGAGCATCTTCTTGCCGTACCGCAATCGCTGCGCCGCGGGAATACGGCTGGCGGCGTCGACGACGACGGTATCGAGATAAGGCGTGCGCAGCTCGACGCCGCACGCCATGCTCATCACATCGGCGTCGCGCAGTAGCTGATTTCTCGCATAACGCGACAGCTCGAGCCGGCTGACAGTGTCGGCAGGCGTCGGGTCCGCACCGTCGATCAACACGTCTTCGAAATGTTGGTCCGTCGTTGCCGCATACCTTTGCACGAGCTCGCGCGCTTCTCCTTGCGAAAAGATGCCGCGATAGACGCCGTACGAAGCGGACAGGCTCGGTGGTTGAACGAGGAGATCGGCAAGCCTCCGGTAGCGAGGGTCGGCACTGGTGGCAAGGCAGCGTGCCGCGGCCGCGTGCATTCGGCCGGCCTCGCCCAGCCACCGGCGCCACCGCGTCAAGCGCGGCACGTCGCTGAACGACGGGTAGCCGCCGAACAATTCGTCTGCGCCGATGCCCGAGAGCATGACCTTCATTCCGTGTTCGGCGGCAAACCGCGATACGGCGAAGGTGTTCAACCCATCGATGCTGGGCTGATCCATCGCCGAGAGATAAGCCGTAAACAATTGGCGACTGGCCGCAGCGTCGACGCGGCACTCCTCGTGGCAGGCGCCGAAATGCTCCGCCGTGGAGCGCGCGCGGCCGCCCTCGTCATCGGCTGAGGCGTCTACGGAAAGCGTAAAGGTGCGAAGCTTGTCGATGCCCGCTTCGGCGGCCAGCGTCACCAGGCACGTTGAATCGATACCGCCGCTCAGAAACATGCCTACCGGCACGTCGCTGACGAAATGGTGCCGGACGGAATCGCTGAGCGCTTCGTGGGTGATGACCGCGGCCGATGCCGACGCCTCCGTGTCGGCAAAAGCGATTTCCCAATACCTGCTCCGGCGAACGTCGCCGTCCCACATCATCACGTGACCGGCGTCGAGATTACGCACGGCGCGCAACAACGTTCGCGGGTCCTGGAAGGAGCCGGCGCGCAAGTACTCGTAGATTGCCTGTGGATCGGGGTCGAGCGGCACCTCTCCGGATTTCGTCAGGGCTCGCACCTCCGACGCGAAGCTGAGGCGCTGGCCGTGCGCGTAGTAATACAGCGGTTTGATGCCGAACGGGTCGCGGGCCAGGAAGCAGGTGCGTTCGCGTTCATCCCAGATCGCAAACGCAAACATGCCGCGCAATTGACGGACGCACGCGTCTCCGAACGCTGCATACGCATGCAGGATTACTTCGGTGTCGGTTCGTGTGCGAAACGCAACGCCACGGCCTTGGAGATTGCGGCGTAACTCGGCAAAGTTGTAGATCTCGCCATTGAACGTGATCGTGTATCGCCCGTCGGCCGTCGACAGTGGCTGGCGCCCGGCGCTCGTCAGATCGAGAACCGACAAGCGTGTGTGCGCGAAGGTGGCGTGCTGCGTCGGCGACTGCCACAGTCCTTGGTCGTCTGGACCGCGATGCCGCAAGGCGCGCTGCATGCTTTCGGCGCGGCGCGCCTCGTCGCCGTGCACCTCACGGGTCAGGATACCGGCGATGCCGCACATGGCCGGGCACTTCGATGATCGACATACCATCGCCGTTTGCCGGCGCGGGTGACTTGCAAATCGTCCACGTAGTGGAATCGCGCCGTGGCAAGCGAGTGATCGACTTGCGCGAGGCGCCCTCGAATTCGCGCTTCCATGTCAGGACGATCGGAGGCACGCGAAATCAGCAGCAGGTCGATTCCCTCATCCGTGAGCAGCATCTGGATGCCGAGAACGTCGGCCTCCTGGTGGATGCAATGAAATACGGCCACGCTGTGGATGAAGACGCCCTCGCGAAGCTCGATGACGTCGTTGACGCGGCCGGCCAGCTTGTCGAACTCGTAAACGTGGCCGTTGGCCCAGCGGCGTGCGCCACTCACCGCGTCGCCAACACGGTAGCGAACCAATGGTGCGTAGCGATCGTACAGCGAGGTCACGAGCAACGGCTGCTCTGAAGCAGCGTCCTCCAGTTGATCCGATTCCGTCTCGACGTAATTCAGATCTGGATACACGGTGAAGGCGCCGCTACCGCGGTGGAACGCGGCCTGTCCAAACTCGGCGCCGCCATATTCCTGCACCACCGGGCAGCCGAACAGATCTTCGAGTCTCGCGAACGTATCCGGCCGAGGCGGCGCCTCCGCCGTTGACAGCACGAAGCGCATCTCGAGCGCACGAAACCGATCGCGAAATCCGGTCGTGTAGCGGGCAAACAGATCGAGCGCGGACGCGTAGCTAATCAATCCAATCGGCTTGAAGCGGATAAGCGCCTCGGCGTAGTCATGACACGACTGCGGATCGAGACGGTAGGCGTCCGCTCGCTGGTAGCCCAGCAACGCATCTGCGAGTTTGCGGCGGGCGTGGTTCACGCGTCCACGCCACCCGGTGCCCAGCAAATGACCATGGCCCCAGATCAGGAACAATCGCGACGATTCCGTATAACCAAGTGCTTGCCACTCCACCAGCTTGACGATGCGCATCAACTCGCGTTCGGGCGGGTCCATGCCGATGCGCAACGGCTCGCCGGTGGAACCGGCGGTTTTCATGAACGACTGTGGCGGACCGGACTCGCGAATGAACTCGGGGGCGTGATCCTGGAGCAACTGCCGAGTCAGGATCGGCACACAACGGAGGTCGTTCCAGCCGCCGATAACGGCCGGTGCGCGTTTTTCAGAGACGAGGCGGCGATAATACGGCACATCGGCGACAGCATTCGCCCAGACCTCGCGCACCAAGGCAAGCTGGCGGTGTGGCCATGAAGCTGGGGTCTCGGCTGCTAGCATTGCCCGTCGCGCATCCGCGCGCCGGAAGTGATCTGCAACTCGCCTCGACAGCAGCGTGGTCACGCCCGTTTCGCCTCTGGCGTCCGCTCGATGTGGCCAAGCCATCCGGGCGCCGGTGTGAACCTGAAGTTGGTGGGGCACTCAATCAGCCGCTGCTGAACGCCATCGATCAGCACGGTGAGCTCCCATAGATTGAACCGCCCCCATTCGGCGCCCAAAAATTCGCCGCGCTTCGACAACATTGGCATTGCGTCGGGATCAAACCCCATCATCCAGCCCAGCACACAGTCGATCGCGAAGGGATCGCGGCCGGCGAAGATCATGTCCGTTTGGCGCGGCGTCGCTTTCAGTGGACCGTCACCTTCTCCAGCCACCAATCCATCGACAATCGCGATCACGTCGCGTTGGGGCTGGGCCTGCAACCGGCCAGAAACGTCGCAGCGTTGGATCACGAGATTAAGGTCGAAGATCATTCGCCACAGCGTCTGGTTGCCGTGCCAGCTGCCGCCAACCACGTAGAAATCTGCGGGCAGCGAAGCATTTCTTTGACGGCGTCGAAACGCGTTGTTGAGTTGCTTGACCGCCTTCCAGCCCGGTCGAAGCACGTTATACGCTGGCGTTCCGCGAACCAGCTGGTAGAGATTGTTCTGGACCCAGTACAGCCAGCGCCCTTGATCCGAGTACTCGTCGCCTCCCCAACTCGGCGATCCTCGACGGAAATGCGGCAAGTACGACTTGTCGCCATTGATCCCTACCAGGTTCTTGAGCGCTCCGGTGAGCCCGGATTTCGAGTGTGACTTCCACTTCGGCAGATTGATCACGAGGTCGGCATTCAGAACAGATTGCGCGACCAGATAGCGGTGATCGCCGTTGCGATGGCTGGCGCGCGTCAGCGCCGTGTCGTGATCGTGGACGGAGAATCGGTCGGCTTCAGCGGCAATGGGTTCCAGGTGGCTCTCCGCCTTCAGTTGCACCTCGCAATAGCCGTCGGGGTCACCGTGGGTTGCGTCTCGATTGACTACCAGAGCGTCGCCATCCGTCCTGTAGACGACGCTGCGCAGATCGCGAAACGCGATCCGGCCGGCGAATTCGCGTTCCAGCAGAGGAATGTTCGTAGCCAAACCCGATTGCCGGCAGAGCAGCGGCCAGTCGGCGCGCTGTTCGAGGCAGTCGCCGACGGTGACGCGCTCGACATCGGGAAAGAGCTCGAAGCAGGCGCGCACCGTCTCGACGATGACTTCTGCATCCGTGACCAGCGCGCTAATCGGATAGGCCGCCTCGACTTCGTGCATCACCCAATTCGGCTTGACGACGATCTGCCGCGGCCTTCGCCCGACGACCCACCGCTGCAGTTCCTCGCGGACGATAACACCCACCCGCGCCGACGCACCGGTGTGACACGACACCATCGGCGCGCTCATGCGTGACCGCCGAGCGCGCTGGTGAAGCACGCGTGCATGCGTCCGGCCCACGCCTCTGCGGAGAAGTCTCGCGCCAGGTCGCGCCCCCTCAGGCCCATCGTGCGTAGTTGATCCGAATGCCGATGCATCCACAGCATCGCATCCGACAGGGCGCCGGCGTCGCCAGAAGGAACGGTGATGCCGTTCTGGTACGAGCGCAACAGGTCCTCCGCCGCGCCGCACACGTCGGTGCAAATCAGGGGAAGACCGGTGGCAGCCGCTTCGGCGATCGCAACGCCCCATGGCTCACCCCTGCTCGGCATGACGAAGACGCCGTGTCCGGCGAACAAGACGGGTAGTCTGCTGGGCTGCACGTAACCGAGATCGACAACCCCGTCTTCGCGCAGCAGCGCCGATTCGGGCCCGGTGCCACAACAATCGAGCGGCCACGGCTCGCTCACCGACGATCGATATCGCCGATATGCGTCCATCAGCACGTCAATGCCTTTGACCCGCGCATAACGGCCGGCGAAGAGAAAACGCCGCGGCCACTCCGGCAGCGCATCCAATCGGCGGCCGCCCTCTTCACGAAATCGAACGAAATCGAACCCGTAGAAACCGGTCACCACCTTTTCGTCCGGTACTCCAAGCCGCTGCGCGAATGCGGCACTCGAGCGTCCCGCGATGATGACGCGATCCATGCGCCGAAGAAAGGCGCCGAGCCGCCACTTCGTCATCCGCTGCCGCCATGAGCCCGTCCATGGCGTATCCATTCCAAGCACAAACTTCGTTGCTTGCAGGCCAGGATGTTCAATCAATCTCCGATACGGGCCGTAGAACCAGCCGCAGACCAGCACCACGTCGGGACGCTGGTGCGCGACGAGGTCCGGGATATTGGCATTGGCCTCCGCCGCAATGAAGCGTTGGTTCGACACCTCGTGTAGTAGTTCTTCCTGGAACGGCAGGTCTTCGAAATCGAGATGCAGCACATGCAAATCCACCCCCGGCACGTCGTTCAAGGCACGCAGACACGCGGCCACGTAACCCTGCATTCCCGCCCAGCACACGACGACCTTCACGAATAAGCCGCGACTTGATTGCCCGCGTCGACCGGGTGCTGCTGTTCGACATGCCCTATCCATCCCGGCGGAGGGACGAACCGATGCTGCACCGGGAATGTGGTCAGCGGTGCGGTTGTGCCGTTCTTCGAGATGAGAAGTCGATCAAGGTCGAAGTCACCCCACTGTGGCCCCAGATAACGATCGCGCTTCGCGATCACCGGCATTCGCGAAGGGTCGAAGCCCATGAACCAGGCCAGCGTCGCATCGACCGCAAAAGGATCCGCGCCGAAAGCCAGCCAGCCCATCTCGCGCGGTTGCGGAAACAGTGGTCCGTCGCCTTCTCCACACACCAGGCCGTCGACGATGCAGAAATAATGACGTTGCGGTTCGGCGCGAAGCACGCCTCCAGCATCCACGCACTGAATCACGAGGTTCAGGTCGTAGATCATCCGCCAGATGGTCTGGTTCCCATGCCAGCTGCCGCCGCCAACATAAAACTCGGGAGGCGGCCCTTCATCGTCGCGCAACATTGTGCGCCGCAGCGCTTTGAAGGCCAGCCAGAGAGGCCGGGCGGCGCGGTAGGCAAGCCACCATTTCGTCCGCAGCAGATCGCGCAGCGTGTTCTGCGTCCAGTACATCCAGCGGCCGCGGTCCCAATATTCGTCTCCGCCCCAGCTCGGTGCGCCTCTGCTGAAATGCGGTAAGTACGCCTTGTCGCCGTTGATGCCGACGAGATTCTTCAACGCCCCGGTGAGCCCCGCCTTCGAGTGCGTCTTCCACTTCGGCAGGTTGATCACCAGATCGGCGTCGAGGAATGACTGGCTGACAAAGTAGCGGTGATCACCTCGCTGGTGGTTGGCGCGGGTCTTCGCGCGATCGTGATCGTGAATAGCAAACCGGTCGGCCCGGTCGGAGATCTCTTCGAGGTGGCTCGCCGAGCCCAGCTTGATCTCGCGATAACCAAGCGGATCGCCATGCGGGGCGCCCAACTGCTCAACGAGACGGCCGCGCTCGTAGCCGTACACCTCTTTACGCAGGTCACGGAACGATACGCGGCCCCCATACTCGCGCTCGATATCAGCAATGGTCCCGCTGAGTCCGGATTGGCTACAGAGCAGCGGCCAGTCGGCACGCTGCAACGGGCAGTCACCGACCGTAATCTGTGCTGCCGGGAACAACGCCGCCGCCGCGCTAGCGGTGGCGGCAATGACTCGCGCATCGGTAACGAGCGCGCTGATCGGATGCCGCGCATCGGTTTCGTGGAGCACCCAGTTCGGCTTGATGACGATGTGGCGCGGCTGCAGGTGACCCACCGCCCGAGCCAGTTCCGATCGCACGAGCGAGTCGACTCTGGAGGACGCGCCGGTGTAGCAAGTGACCTGCGCGCTGGTCATCGATTCCACCCGGCTTCGGCACGTCGGGCGATCAGCGCGAGCACCGCGTCGGTATCGGCGTCGAAGAGCGGACCGCCTTTCAGGAACTGGTGCGGCTCCACCCCTTGCCCGAATGTGTTGACCTCGACCAGACAAGGCGAGCGATCCTCGGTTACCGCGATGTCGCACGACACGACGTCAAAGTACGGCAGGCGAGCGTGAACCTGAAGGGCGAGCTCCTTGACCGCGTCGAAAGCCAGGACGACGCGCCCGTCGAAGTGTTCACCGCTAAGCGGGTGCCGGTCGAATCGCCGGAAGCACACATCGACGGCAAACTTCGTCGTGGCGCCATCGGCGACGCTCACGCCGCACAGCAGCCCGCCGGCGTGCCCGTTGTCAACATGCGAGCCGTTACCAACCCGCAACGTCGCGGCTACAGTGCGGATGCGATCGCCGAAACGAAGCGTGATGATGCGCAGCGTGTTGAGCGAGGCCGGATGCCACACGGCCAGCGACGAGTGCTGGCGGACGCTTTCCTGCAGGACGAAGTCCTGCACGTAGGTGCGTTCGACGTCATCGAGCGACCACATCGCCTGGCCGATGCGAAGGCCGGCGGGTTCAATCTCGACGCGCGCGACGTTGTGCCCGCTTCCGGTTCCGGAAATGGCCGGCTTGAGAAAATGTGCTCCGGTTCGATCCCGCAGGTGACTCATTACCGCTGCGCGCTCGATCGGTCGGTATTGTTCGTCTGCGTAGGCGCCATAGATATTGCGGAGGATGGTGCGTGGCCGCGGTACCTCGGGCAACAAACGATCGAGCTGGTTCTTGTCGTGATAGGCCGCCGACACGTCGCGCCGGCACAGCATCGGTTCGATGCGGGTGCGAAACGTTTCCTCGGGAATGAATCGTGGATCCACCGCGCCGGTCAACGCCTTGAACAGCCGGTACCAATCTGGATTCACGTGCGCGACGCCAAACTGCTGCCAATAGCTGCGCACGGCATTCCGCTCGCCACCGTCGAGCCTTACGTGGCCCGCCGGATCGACCACGCGCAACAGCGCGCGCAGGCGCCCCCGGTATTCCCACCAGTAGCGGATCAACTCCGCGCGACGCATCGCCTTACGGACGGCGGTGTCCTGGTGTCTGGATGGCAGTTCGGATGCCTTCATGCGCGCGCTGTTGCTTCCACGAACACGCTGTCTGCCGCCCACACGAGCGGCGACCACGAGCGGCTGGCCGCCTTCAGCCGTTCCGATGCGCGAAGAACCCGCTTCAGCGGCGGCGTCATGACCGGTTCGTCGGCCCGCTGCAGCCCAATGCCGAAGTAGCAGTCAACCTCAACGCTCGCCGCGCCGACGTGACGTTCGAACAGTTGCACCAGGTTGGGAATGGTCCAGTAACGCACTTCGAATCCGCGCGCCGACCTGAACGCGCGTCGCGCCTGGTGATACAAGCAACGGACGCCAAACTTCGTCGGCATCTGCACCTTGGCGTGGCCGCCGTTGATCAGCACGCGACCCATTTCGCCGACGGCGAGCGCTACATCCGACGCTGACATGTGCTGCAGCACGCTGTAGGAATACGTCACATCGAACGATTGCGGTGGAAACGGCAGGTAGCGCGCGTCGGCGACCAGATAGCGATTGGGCGCGCCGAGCTGCCGGGCAACGCGCCGCGCGGCCATCACCGCGCCGAGAGAAGGATCGATGCCGACAGACTCATAGCCTTTCGCGTGCGCCGCAAGCGTCCAGCGGCCCCAGCTGCAGCCGACGTCAAGTAGCCGCTTCGATCTTCCGTGTGGGAGAGGCAGATCGGGGATCGGGTATTCCTTCAGCTGTCCGACCAGGTGTTTGTACGTCAGGCCGTTCGTGGCGGCGACGAGATAAGCGACGACCGGATCGATGGCCGTGTTGGCTGCCGCAAGCGAGATCACGCCTTCCTTCTCAGCGTCGCTAATGCCAAGGGATTCCAGATACAAACCGGGCGCACGCACGTCCTGCTCCTGCGATCGCGCGCGCCGCAGCGATGCGTCAGCGAGTGCGATCGTTTGCCGCACGTCGGGTCGCAACATGATCGGCACGCCATCAACGATCGGATATCGATGGCCCTCCCCGCACACCAGCCCTTCCCCATCAGCACGCAGTGACTGGTGGTCGATCGGACAGGCGAGGTTGTCGATGAACCAGGATTCGATCATGCCGTCGCTTTCGGTTCGAACTGCAGCAGCGCGTCGCCAAGCTGTGTCACACCTTGGTGGTGCGGTGCCGAATGCTGCGCGAATCCAGACAGCAGCCGCGGATCGGCCGCGACGGTTCGAATCGCCGCGGCAATGGCAGCTGCCGACACTTCCGGCAGCAATAAGCCATTGACGCCGTCCACCACGACTCGACCGCAGGACCGTGAAGCAATGATCGGCAGCCCGCATCCTTGCGCCTCGACCTGCGCCATGCCGAAGCCGTCCGAGAGCGACGGAAACACCAGGACGTCGCTGTGCCGGTAATAGCGCATCACCTCGAGGCGTGGTACCGCTCCGACCCAGCGAATTGTCTGATGATCGACCAATCGTTGCGGCACCGTCATCGACACGCCACCCACCACGGTCAATTCAACTGGCACATCCGCCAACTGCTCGATGGCCTCCAGCAGTGCGGCTACTCCTTTGATCACGCTGGCTGTTCCGACGAATAAAGCACGAAGCGGCCGTTGGGGCGTGAACGAAGGCGGGTACTGTCTCGGAGTGCCGGTGATCTCAGGCTCATATGGCAGCGGCACGACGCGCAGTTTTTCGCAGGGAACGCCGGCAGCGGCCAGCGCGTCGCGCGACCACTCGGAGTTCACCACGATCCAGTCAGCAAGACGGCACTCTTCGCGCCACGCTTCAAAGTATGACGGCGGTGGTAATTCAGGCACGGAACCGTATTCGGGATGTTGGTCCGCGACCTGCTCCGCGATACGACAGTGTTCCGGACCAGGATCGATTTGTCCGAGCACCGTCGTCCATCCGCGTGACTTCGCGTACGCGAACACATCGCGCGCTGCATAACTGTGGGCAAACACCACCGTGGCGCGATCGCGAGCTATGCTGATGTCGCTCAATGCCGCGGCGGCGCGGCGGCCGAACCAGGCATTACGCGCAATGAGCATTTCCCATCCACCCGACTGCTGTGAGCGCCATATGGCTTCGTGCACCAGCAACGAACCGGTGAACGCGTGAATTCGAGCCGCCACCAGGTCAGGATGAAAGCGTTCCGACAGTCGGCGCGGCGCCGCGCCAGGAAGGCGCTGCCACAACGAACCCGGCGGGGCCCAAGCATCGGTGAACAGTAAGTGAAGCCGCCGGTGCCGATGCAGCGCGCGTGGCACCGCATAATGCTCGCGCGCCCCGAGATGGCAGCACACCCACCGAGCCGCGCTCAGAGGCTGCCCCACTGGACTGGCACCGGGTGCCGGCGCAGCCGCAAGTACGAGCGCACCGCCGACGCGCTGACGAGGCGACGCGAGCAACCGTGCGCGCGCAGGTGTGCCGGGATGTTGGCCAGCCCGCGCAGCACACCGCGACGCCGGCCGTTGTCCAGCAACCATGCAATCCGCCTCAGCACCTGCGCTGCGCCGACCGCCCACAACGACACTGGATAACGCAGATACGCCAGCAGCGCGATATTCGACACGCTCGCCGCTGTGACACGCGGATCCTCGTGTCGGGCCAGATCGGTATCGTGGAACACACGCAGCCACGGCGTCTGCAGCACGCGGCGGCCTCGCGCGTGTAATCGCAGCGCGAGGTCAACCTCTTCCATCCCGTAGGCGGTCGTGACGGGAACATAGCCGCCCGTCTCGAGAAAATGATCGCGCCGATAGGCGCAGGCGCCACCGGAAAAATCCGCGACCCACGCCGCATCCTGCGTATCAGCAGCGATCGCCTCGTGGCGGTGATACACATGGCCGCCAACCACTGAGGCGTCGGGTACCCGCTCGAACACCGCTGCCACGCGCGCGAAGTAGTCGCGGTCCAGGGGATACGAATCGTCGTCGAAGCTCGCCACGATTGCCTGAGTTGCCGAGGCAACCAGCGCGTTCCTGCCGCCACCCGGCCCAACCGAGCCGGCGCTGACGAGCACGATCACATCCGCATGCGCGCTGCGAATGGCGTCGGCGCATTCGCGTTGGTTGCCGTCGACGTGCACCAGGATCTGCGCTGCAGCGGGCCGGCAATCTTTGAGGATGCGCAGGGTTTCGAGCGTCGGGCCGATGCGGTCGAATGCCGTGACAATGGCAGACACGGGCGCGACGGCGGTTTGCTGCGCCATCGCATCAATGGAGCGGCTGCGTAGCGATACGGTCATGGAGAATTCTCGCCAGCAACGACGCGCCTTCGGCATTCGGGTGGAACCCGTCCCGGCATCGCCAGGCCGTCGCTGCCGCTAACCTTTGGAGGTCCTGGGCCCAATCGATGAACTCGACGTTGCGGGACGCAGCGACAGTGCGAAGGCGGGCGTTGATCGCCGAGAAATGGGAACCCGACCCAGGAAAGCATCGCTCGTCCGGCGGAATCAGACCCAACATGTGAATATGGGCCCCCGCTCGCGGCAGCGCGTCGATCAATGCTTCGTAGTGCGATTGAATGACGTCACCGTCATAGAGTGGACGACCGGGCCGATCGGCGAGCAACCGCAGACGAGTCATCTGTTTGAGCGAATCGATGGTGGTTTGCTTGAAATGGCGCGCGGCGGTGCGGCTGAAATAACACCGCGGATCCATTGAAGCGAAGCCCCGCCATGAGCTCGGCATCCACACCGGCCAATGGCCGTCGTGCAAAGCGGCCGGCCTGATGATGCTCTCGAGGCTGCCACGGTAGATGAAGATCCGCTGCGGTGCCAGGTTGCGCAGCAACGGCACCCACCGACAATCGTCGTCTATGAACCGTCCTTCCGACGCAAGATTCCACAGCCATAGGACCTCGCCGTCGGAGGGCGTATCGCTTTCGAGGTAGCCGGCCAGATTGGTTGGAATGAATCTGTTGAAAGTTGCCGGATCGACTTCACGCAGCCGAAGGGTGTGCACCGCGCCGACGTAGTCTTCCGCCCGCAGCAGTTTGGCCAACTCGCTCACATAGT
>DASVFC010000632.1:0-5278 GCA_036380235.1 Vicinamibacterales bacterium | reverse complement strand
GGAATTCGGCATCGACGTGACCTACATGGCGCGGCACAAGTTCGATCCGGCCACTTACCAGGCTCTTCTGAAAGTGTTGCGGGAGAAGAAGGCAGACATCCTGCACATGCACGGCTACGGTGCGACGACCTTTGGCCGCCTGTGCGCATGGCACATGGGTATTCCAGCGATTTTGCACGAGCATGCAAACCACGTGGACACGCCCTGGTTCCAGAAGGTCGCCGATCGGATTCTCGCGCCGCATACCGACATTGCGATTGCCGTTTCCGAATCCACCGGCGAGTTCACCACGCGGGCGCGGCTGATACCGGCGGAGCGCACGAAGGTCGTGTATCTGGGCGCGCCGCTCGACGAGTTTGCCCGCGCGCGTTCGGCGGAAGAGATCGCCTCGGCGAGGGCTGCGCTCGGTATTGCGCCCGGCACCATGGCGATCGGCACCGTCACGCGATTGATGCCGGCGAAAGGTAATAAGTATCTCATCGAGGCGGTGCCGAAGGTATTGCAGTCTCATCCCAACGTCCGGTGCTTCATCATCGGCGAAGGCGAGTTGCGCGCCGAGCTCGAAGCGCAGGCAGCCGCCTTGAACCTTGGCGATCGACTGGTGTTCACGGGCTTCACGCGCGATGTGGCGGCGGCGTTGTCGGCGCTGGATTTACTCGTGTTTCCATCGCTGGCCGAAGGCACGCCGCTGACCATGTTCGAGGCGCTGGCGATGGGGAAGCCGATCGTCGCCACCGACGCTGATGGCTTGATCGACGTGTTGACGGATCGCAAGGACGCACTGGTAGTGCCGAAAGCCAATGCCGATCGATTGGCGGAGGCGATCAACTTGCTGCTCGATACACCGTCACTGGCCGCGAACCTGGCCGCCGAGGCGCGCCAGACTGGCGCCCGGTACGACATCGCCGCCTTCGTCCGAAAGATGGAGAGGCTCTACGAACTGCTGCACGAATCATCTCGTGTCACAAGACCGCCTTGGCGCGGACGCTTCGGCGGGTCGGCCCGCAGCGGTATCCTGAGGACGGACTTGAGCTTTCTCACCGCGAAATGAGCACTCTCGATACCAGCGTGGCATCGCAGCTGCACGGACGCAGCGTCGGCTGGCGCCTTGGCGCCAGTGCGACCACCGCCGTCGGCATCCTGCTGGTGACGTGGGCGGTCTCGCTCGACGTGGTCAAGGCCACCGGCGGCGGTTTCTTCGGCGATGCGGCCACCTATTACACGCTCGGCCACAGCCTCGCGACCGATCTGGATTTCGAGTTCGAGCGCAGCGACCTGGCGCGCGTGTGGGAGGAGTTTCCGACCGGGCCCGAAGGCGTATTCCTGAAGCGCGGCCGCGACGCCAAACTGTTTTTCGCCAAGTCCTACATCTATCCGCTGGCCGCGGCGCCGTTCATCTGGGCGTTCGGCACCAACGGCTTCCTCGTGCTGCACGCGCTGCTGATGACAGCGTGTTTCTTGTGCGCGTATTCGTTCCTCGTCGCGCGCAGCCATCCCGTCAGCGCCCTGATCTTCGCGTTCGCATTTCTGTTCGTGTCGCTGGTGCCGGCGTACATGGTGCAGGTCGCGCCGGACTTTTTCATCTTCGCAATCGTGCTGATCGGCTATTACTTCTGGTGTTACAAGGAAGCGGCCGGGCCGGCGCCGGAGACGATGCGACCTTCGTGGCGCGCCACATGGCTGCTGTCGCCGCGGTCGGATACGGTGGCCGCCGTGCTTCTTGGCATCAGCGTTTTTGCCAAGCCCACCAACATCGCGTTGATTCTGCCCTTGCTGGTGTCCGCCGCATTGCGCCGGCAATGGCGCCGCGCCGTGAAGATCGGCGTCGTCTTTGCCGTTGTCGTGGCGGCGTTGTTCGCATTGAACACGGTCGTCACCGGCGAATGGAACTACCAGGGCGGCACCCGCAAGACTTTCTATACAACGGGAGACGGCCGGTTCCGCGGCGGCTTTCCGTTTCAGAACGACACCACGACCTTCGATACGGTTGGCTTGTCGAGTGTAGGCGGCGGATCGTTTTCGGTGTTGTTCACGCGCGACGCGTTGCTCGAAGTATTTCCACACAACCTCGGCTACTTCGTGTTTGGCCGGCACGCCGGGTTCGCGATCTACTTCTTCCCTGGGCTGATGGCGATCCTGTTGTTTCTCGCCGCGACGCGCGATCGCGCGATGTGGCAGTGGCTGACGTTGATCGCCGGAGCCGGCACTGCGGTGGTGCTGTTGCTCTACATGCCGTTCACGTGGTCGGGCGGCGGCGGGCCGGTGGGCAATCGCTATTTCCTTGGCACCTACGGCGTGTTCTTGTTTCTGGTGCCGCCGCTGCAGACGGCCGTCGCCGGCCTGCTGACCATCGCGATCAGCGGCCTGTTCGTGGCGCCGATCGTGTCGAACCCGTTTTATGCCGTGCGCAACCCGGCGGAACACAGCAAAGCCGGCGTGTATCGCTGGCTGCCGACCGAGTTGACGATGGTCAACGATCTGCCGGTGAATGTGACACCGTCACGCCGGCGCCAGCCGCTTGGCGGCAATCCGCCGATGCTCGCGTATTTCATCGACGACAATGCCTACGCGCGTGAAGGCGATGCATTCTGGGTGAAAGGCGAGTCGACCACCGACGTGTTGTTGCGCGCACCGATCGCGCTCGAAGCGGAGCTCGCCGGCACACGGCCGCCGCAATCGCTACACATCCAGAAGCTGACGGTGATTCTCGAGACCGGGCCCAAGCCGAATCGCATCACCGTTGACACCGGAACTGAAGAACGCGTGATCGATATGGCGCCGAGCTCGCAACAAACCTTTGAGCTCGAGATGATGCATGGCTTGCCATATAAATATCACCCGGACTTTCCGACCAACTACGTCTACATGGTCAGCATCTCGTCATCAACCGGCTTCGTGCCGATGTTCGAGACTGGCGCAGCCGATAGCCGGTTCCTCGGTGTGATGGTGCGGTTGATTCCGACCTACGGAGAGCCCCGCTAAGTGGCCACCATCGCGGTCGTCACTTCGAGCCCGCCGTTTGCCGAAGGCGGCCATCTCGTCATGGCACGAGAGCTGGTGCGCGCGCTGCAGGAAGAAGGCCATTACACCGGGCTGGTGGTCACCCCGCAAAACCGGTTTGGTCAGCAGGGCAGCGCCTATCTCGCCGCCTGGTGCACTGACGTTCAGCTCGCGCACGAAGAGCGCAAGGTCGATCAGGTGATCAGCCTGCGTTTCCCCGGCTACGCAGTGCAGCATCCTAATCACGTGCTGTGGCTCAACCATCGTTTGCGCGAGTACTACGATCTGTGGGATCAGTTCAGCTCGCACCTGTCGTGGAAAGGCACAATCAAGGAACGGACGCGTCGCGCACTCATTCATCGCGTCGACAAGTACCTGTTCAATCACATGCAACGGCGCTTTGTCATTTCGGGAACGGTGCAGGCGCGGTTACGCCGCTTCGGCGGCATTCAATCAGACGTGTTGTATCCGCCGCCGCCAAAGCGCGACTATCGCCACGACACTTTTGGCGACTATCTGTTCGGCGTGTCGCGGCTGTCGCCGTTGAAACGTTTCGACCTGGTGTTGCGCGCGCTCGCCGAGCCGGTTGCGGCGGGGATCAAATGCGTCATCGCGGGCGAAGGTGCCGAACTCAATCGCTTGATGGCGCTGCGCAGCCACCTCGAGCTCGACCACCGCGTCCAGTTCGTCGGGCGGCTCACCGATGCGCAGATGATCGACCACCTCGCGCGCTGCCGCGCCGTGGTGTTCCCGCCGTTGAACGAGGATTACGGGTTCGTGACGGTGGAAGCGTTCATGTGCGGCAAGCCGGTGATCACGTGTCACGATAGCGGTGGGCCGTCGGAGCTGGTGCGCGACGGCGAAAATGGGTTCGTCACCGCGCCCACGCCAGAAGCTCTTGCCGCAGCAATGCGCCGGATGACGGACGATCGCAATGCCGTGTCGAGGATGGGAGACCTGGGACACCGGGAGGCGGTGGCGATGACGTGGCACGACGCCATCCAGAAACTGCTGCTGCCGGTCCGCTGATGATTCGACGCTTCCTCTTTCTTCTTGTTGCATTTGTGGCGCTCGTCGCCGGGGCGGCGTGCGCACCGTCGCCGCGCGAGACGCTCAACGCGCGTCAGCTCGAAACCCCGAGGTTCGATCCACCGCCGCCGCCGACAGGCTCGGCGCTGCATCAGCTTCGGCAGGACGCCGCCGGCGAGCCCGGCCGCGGACTGCTGATGGAGTTCGTGCCGTCGGAAGGCGCGACGTTAATAATCTCGCTGCTGGTGATGCTGGCGATCGGGTTCGACTGGAGTCGACCGCGACATCCTCGCAACCTCGAGCTGCTCGCGCTGCTGCCGATCGGGTTCCTGCTCTTCCGCTGCATGCGGTACTTCGAGCTGTTCAACGATCCGACGTATTGGCGGCTCATGGACGCGGTCTTCATCGCCATCATGGCCGTGAGCCTCTTCCTGCTCGCGCGCGCCCTCATCCGCATGAGGTGGCCGCACCATGACGAGTGGCGGCCGGCGCTTCCCAAGCGCGCGTTGATGACGATCGCACTGGTGCTGTTGACGTTGAATGCGATGACGGCACTGCTGCGTCCACCGGACGACGTCGGTTTCTATACGAACCTCGGTGCGCAGCGGCTGCGTGAGCGCGCGATGTTTCCGTACGGCGATCCGTTGCTCACCAACACCCCAGGCGCCACCTACAGCCCCATCCTGTATTTCTCGCACCTGTTCTACCAGGTCCTGCTCGTGCCGGTGCAAAACCCGCCGGACCCGAAGCCCGAATTCGGCGTGTACGTGTTGCCGCCGATGCTGGCCAGCCAGCTGGCGACGACGACGTTTCACATCCTCGGCGTGATCGGCCTCTTCATTGCGGCGCGACGGTTGATCAGCAGTGAGGCGGCCTGGGCGATCGTCGCGCTCTATTGCGGCAGTGCATACGTGATGGGCGTGGGTGGCGAGCGCGAGATGATCAACGGGATGGTGTTCGCGTCGCACATCGCGCCGGCCGCGGTCACCCTGCTCGCGTTTGCGGCACTGCCATGGCCATGGGCGTCGGGCGCGCTGCTCGCCACGGCGGCGTGGACGTTGTTCTATCCGGCGTTCTTTTTCCCGGCGTGGGCGGGCTATTACGCACGTTCGCGTTCACAGCTGATCGCGTTTGTCGGCGGGTTTGCCGTCGCCGGCCTCGTGATTGGCGTGCCGGTGTTGCTGCGATCGCAGCCGATCGAAGGGCGCGGGTTGATCAGCACCATCCTCCACGAAACGCAAGGGCATCA
>DASVFC010000631.1:0-6525 GCA_036380235.1 Vicinamibacterales bacterium | reverse complement strand
TATCTATCGCTGCTTCGTCGTGAATCCTCGAGTGTGATTGCCGTCGAGCTCCGCCCCCCGCGGGCGGAGCTCGCCGCTGCCGAAGGCATGGATGCGTGGATCGACACTTACCACGCAATCAAATCGCTGACACGCCACGACGTGCGCGTGATGGTGACGGACAACGCCGTCGGCGCGCAGGAGGAAAACAACCTGCGTCACCTGGTCACCAACCTGGGCGACGCCGTCGCCCGGCACAAGATCATTCCGTTTCTCACGACCAAGCACTCGCTCGAGTTCTGCCTGGCGTACGCGGATCAGGCGGTGCACAACGGCTTCCCGGCGCTGGTCGTGCTCGGCGGCGACAAGCACGTCGGCCGGCCGCGATGCCTCGAACACGCGTGGCAACTACGCGCGGAGATCCGCAGGCGTCATCCGAAGCTCGAACTTGGCGGCTGGGCCAATCCCACGGCGGACCCGCTGCGGCAAGTCGACTTTCTGTTGCAGCCGGACGCGCACGCCGATTTCTTCCTGACGCAGATCGTCTCGCACCATCAGGCAGACCAGGTGCGCGCGTTTATCGAAGCGGGCCGGTCCAGCGGCCTCGAGATACCGGGCGTGTTCGGCGTGTTTTATTACCGCAGCGCCAACTCCAAGACCCTGGAGATGTTGAGCCAGTTCCTGCCGGTTCCGGTCGACGCGCTGAAAGATGACTTCGCGAACGGCGCCACGCCGATCGACATATGCGCGCGAACCATTCGTTCTTTGATTGACATCGGTGCACGACACTTCTACGTCAGCAACCTGCCTTCGAAGAAGACCGCCGCCACCCTCAACGCGATACTGGAAAAGGCAGGCGTCGCGCTACCGTCTTAACCAGTTCTTAACTTCAACTGCAACCTTCACTGCAACTTCTAACTTCCAACTCTCAACTTAAACTTTTAACTTCTTCTTTAAACTTTAAACCTTAAACTTCTAACTTACCTATGGGCAGCTTCTACGATTCAGTACCGGTGTCGGCGATCGTTCGCATCCGCGACATGATGTATACCGTCAAGGATCCGTTCCGCCTGGACCAGGGCGACGTATCCTTCGACGCGCCGGACACCTTCAAGCAGGGCGTCGCCAAGGCGATGGCCGACAATCGCACGCACTACCTGCCCACCGTCGGCATTCCGCCGCTGCGCAAGGCCTTCGCCGAGAAGATGCGCAAGAAGAACGGCATCCCGATCGGTTCGGACGAGGAAGTGATGGTCAGCAACGGCGGCACACACGGCCTCTACGCCGTGATGCACGCGCTGATCGAACCCGGCGACGAAGTGATCATCCCCGATCCGGAATGGCCGCCGACGATGGCGATCGTGAAGACGGCGGGTGGTGTGGGCGTGCAGGTGCCGCTGCGTGAGGAGCTGGGGTGGCGCTGGAACATCGACGACGTCGAGCGCGCGATAACGCCGAAGACCAAGGTGCTTTACATCAACACCCCGAACAACCCGTCGGGCGGCGTGTTGACGCGTGCCGACCTCGAGCGTCTCGCGCAGATCGCGAAGGATCGCAACCTGTGGGTGGTGTCGGATGAAGCCTATGAAGACGTGGTCTTCAACGGCGAGCACGTCAGCATCGCGTCGCTGCCGGGCATGTACGATCGCACGATCCCCGTCTACACGATGAGCAAGTCGTACGCGATCACCGGCGTGCGCGTCGGCTACTTCGCGATGAAGGACGAGAAGCTGCGCGATCGCGCATTGAAGGTCGTGCTCTACACCACCAGCAACGTGTCGTCGATCGCGCAGTACGGCGCGGTGGCGGCGATGGAAGGTTCGCAGCAGTGCATCGAGGACTTCCGCGTCGAGCTGAAGTACCGCCGCGACATGTTCTACAGGGGCCTCGAAGAGGCGGCGCCGGGCGTCTGGTCCGGCAAGCCGCCCGACGGCGCGTTCTATGCGTTCGTGAAGATCAACGCCGAGTGGGCGAAGAACGCCGGCATCAAGGGCGACTCGCTGTCGTGGGCGATGGCGGAGTTCCTGATCAAGCATGGCCGCATCGGCTGCGTGCCTGGCGTTGACTTTGGTGCCAGCTGCGAAGGTTACATCCGGTTCTGCACCTGCCGTTCGCGCGAAGAGCTCACCGGTGCGCTGGCGTCAATGAAGGAAACCCTGTCTCGCGTGCCAGCTCGCTAAGCCGGAGCCAGACTGCGATTCTTAGCGTTTCGCTAAGCCGGGGCCCGACTCCGGCTTGGCGAGAGGTCTTTTCGTCGTCAGCTCGCCCGAAAACAGCGGCACGAACCGCAGCGCACCAAGGGTCGTAGTTCCAAGAGAGGAGTGGGCCAGCAGGCCGTCTGTTGCGCTCGCCGTTATAATCCCCAGTCTCAACCAAGGAGACCCGCCGTGGGGATGGAAGTCGGTAGCCGGCTCGGCGCTTACGAGCTGCTCGGCCAGATCGGCGCCGGCGGCATGGGTGAGGTGTATCGCGCCCGCGATACACGGCTCAAGCGCGTCGTCGCGATCAAGGTCCTCGGCACCGATCGGCTGCATCATGCGGACGCGCGCGCACGGTTTCAACGCGAAGCGCTCGCCATCGCCGCGCTCAACCACCCGCACATCTGCACCATCCATGACGTCGGTCACGAACGCGGCGTCGACTTCATTGTCATGGAGTTCGTCGAGGGCGAGACGCTGGCGGCGCGGCTATCCGACGGCGCGTTGCCGGTTCGCGAGGCAGTCCACTATGCGCGGGAGATCGCGAGTGCTGTGGATGCAGCGCATCGCCGCAGCGTCATTCACCGTGACTTGAAACCGTCGAACATCATGCTGTCGAAGACGGGCTGCAAGTTGCTCGACTTTGGGCTTGCGAAGCTGCGTCAATCGCCTGAACCAATTGCCGCGGAGGCGACCGTCACGGAGGCGATCTCGAGCGAGGGCGACGTGCTCGGCACCCTTCGCTACATGGCGCCCGAAGTGCTCAAGGGCAACGAAGCGGACGCGCGTTCGGACGTGTTTTCCTTCGGCGCGGTGTTGTACGAAATGCTCACCGGCGAGCCGCCGTTCAAGGGTGCGAGCAACGCGCGCATCATCGCGGCCATCCTGACCGAGGAGCCGCGTCCGATCCAGGAGCTCAGGCCTGAAGTGCCCTGGCCGCTCGACTGGATCACGCGCACGTGCCTCGCCAAGGATCCCGACGAGCGCTGGCAGGACGCCCGCGAAGTGGTCCGGCAGCTGAACCTGATCGAACAGACGCCGCTCAGTCCCGGCACGCCGCCGGTCATGCGGCCGATGTCTGCCCGCCGACGCCGCGTCCCGGTGTGGGCCATGGTGGCAGCGTCGATCTTCGCGGTGATCATCGGCGCGCTGGCGATACCGCTGATCTTTCGCGAAGCGGCACGCAGCTTCGGTGGCAACGTGGTGCAGGCAAGCGGCGCTCCTCACGTGGTGGTGTTGCCATGCCGGCCGTTTGGCAGTGTCCCGGAACACCAGGCTCAGTGCGACGGTTTTGCCGCCACGCTGACTGCGATGCTCGGGCAGTTGACGGCGCGTCACGCGTTGCAGGTGACCGCAGCAAGCGATGTGCACGGCCGATCGATCACTACGCCTGACGCAGCCCGGCGGGAGTTCGGCGCCACGCTGGCCCTCGACGGCAGCCTGATGCGCGTCGACGACCGGTTGCGCGTCAGTTATGCGCTCGTCGACACCGCGACCGGCCGTCAGATCGACGGCTATTCGCAAGCCGCACCTGCGTCGGAGCTGTTTGCGCTGCAGGATAGCGTGGTCAGGTGGGCGATCGGCGCGCTGCGGCTGAGCGCCGACGGCAGCGAACAGCAGATCATCGGCAGGCGTGGCACCCAATCGATCGATGCGTATGCCTTCGCGCTGCAGGGTCGTGGCTACCTGCTCGATTACCAGCGACAGGGCGCCGTCGACATCGCGATTGCGTTGTTCAATCGATCGCTGGCTGCGGATCCGAACTATGCGGCCGCGCACGCCGGGCTGGGAGAAGCGTCCTGGCGCAAGTATGAAGCGATGAAGGATCCCGCGCTCGTCATGCATGCGCGGACCGCCTGCCGGCAGGCGATGAACCTCGACGCCGGTCTCGCCCAGGCTTACATCTGCGCGGCGACGGTGGAATCAGGCACCGGCGAGCACGAGCAGGCGATCGCGTTGCTCGAGCGCGCGCTCGAGATCGATCCGGCCGCAGACGATGCTTATCGACTGATGGCGCGGGCGCAGGAATCACTCGGACGACACGACGCCGCGCTCGACACCTACACGCGCGCGGTGGCCCTGAGACCGCATTATTGGGCCACGCATGTGTGGCTGGCGAGCCACCATCGCAGCCGGGCTCGCTATGCCGAGGCCGCGCGTGAATACGAGCGCGCCGTCGAGCTCACGCCGGACAATGCGCCCGTGCGCGGCATTCTCGCCGCGATGTACACCTACCTTGGCCGCTATGAAGACGCCGTCGCCGAAGCAGAGGAATCGATCGCGCTGACGCCTTCATACTTTGCTTACGCGGCACTCGGCGCCACGCAATACCGGATGCGCCGGTTCAACGACGCGGTGATCTCGCTCGAAAAAACACGGTCGATGCTCGAGGACTATCAATCCACGGGCAACCTCGCGCGTGCCTACTACTGGGCCGGCAACAAGTCGCAGGCGCAGAACTTGTTCGAGCGTGCCGTGCAACTGGCGGATCGCGCCCTCACAGTCAATCCACGCAGCGACGCCGTGCATCTCAGCGTCGCCGAATACCACGCCCGCCTCGGTCATCGCGACGAGGCACTCGACCATCTTCGGCGTGCCCGCCTCGACGATCCGCATTTCATGTTCTTCGCTGCCATCATTCACAACGTGATCGGCGATGTCGGCGAGGCGCGGCAGTGGCTCGACAAGGCCCGCGCCGCCGGGCTGCCGCCGGCGGAAATTACTGGCTGGATCGACGTCGACAACCTGCGTCAATGAAACCGTACGCTGCCACCTGGAGGATCCATGAAGTTGTTGCCCCTCATGCTAATCGCCGCTTCCCTCGCTCTCGGATCCTGTGCACCTGGTCTCGGCGGCGCGCCGCCCGTTGCCGGCCCGGTTGGTGAACAGCCGCCCACGGGCAAAGTCGTCGAGGTCGAAATCGTCATCGGATCGAAGGTCGATCTCGACAAGCGGTGTGCAGGTGGTGCGCCGGCGACGACGGTGTTCGCCGTCAGCCCCAAGGAGGTGTATCACTGCCTCGGCAACAAGCTGTTGGACCATGATGAGCACGACAAAGGCAACCCCGCCATGGCTCCGGCGATTGTGCGTGCGTCAACGGGCGATCGCATCAGGTGGTTCTCGAAGACGCATACATTCACGGTCACTGTCGTCAAGCACCCGAAGCTCGCCCCGCAGAATCCCGCCGCGCCAGATGCACCCTTCGGCAAGGCTTTAGCTGTGAAAGCGGCGCCAGAGCAACTGTCGCCACCGGTCCCGGACGCCGGTGGAGGCGGAAAGATTCAGCAACGTTACAAGGTCAGCTTCGATATCGAGAAGTTCGGCCTGGTCGATCCGGACCTGATCTGCTCGATGTAGCCGCTGAGGGCGGGGATCAGTCTGGCGCGACGGCGTTCAATCGCGACGCCGTTGCGCCAGAGGAAACCTGTCTCGCGTGCGACGAGCTCGCCGACCCGAAGCCGCCGGCTCGCTAAGCCGGAGCCAGACTGCGATTTTTAGCGTTTCGCTAAGTTTGGACCGGACTCACGGCGCCGGACGTCGGAAACGCTCGCGCCCGCGCCCGCTCGATTAGCACGCCATTACGCCAGTGCAGCGGACCCTGCAGGCCGTAGACAGCGCCGGCTACCCAAATCCAGTTGATGGGCACGGTCACGGCAAGAACGATAGACAGCAGCCCGACGCCCACGCTCATCGCGTGCGTCCGCACGCCGACCCAGGCTTCGAACACCTGCCGTTTGCTGAGCTGCATGCGCTCACGCCGCGTGTACATGTTCCAGTAGAGCAGCATGAAGATGGCGAACATCGCCGCGAAGCCGGCGCTGTAGACCCACATCAGCATGCGGTTGTCGTCCGCCGACATGCTCATGAACACCGGCCGTTCGCCGTAGAACATCGGCACCACGTTCGAAAACACGAACTTCAACGGATACACGAAGAACAGCACGATGAAGAGCAGCGCGCAGTTGAGGGTAATCGTGATCTTGTCGTCGACGTCGAACATGCGGAAGAACGCGTAGTGCTCGTACCAGATCCAGCACACCAGCGCGAAGGTGACGGCAAACGGCAGGAAGCCGCGCAGGATGGTCTTGAGGCCGGCGAAGTCGCCCGGCACCTCGAGCGACACCACCAGCAGCGTCAGCGCGAAGCCGAACACCGCGTCGCTGAAGCCCTCGATGCGCGAGACCTCGCGGCCCCGGACGTTGATCACTTGATGTGTCTGCCTCCGTCAACGCGGATGGTTTCGCCGGTAACGAAATCGGAGTGTATGAGGAACATCACCGCTTTGGCAATTTCGTCTTCGCCGCCCCACCGGCCGAGCGGCGTGCTCTTCACCACCGCGTCGCTTTCC
>DASVFC010000630.1:0-3986 GCA_036380235.1 Vicinamibacterales bacterium | reverse complement strand
CTTGATGTACGCGAGCAAGCCCCACGCGCTCGACAAACCGATGAGCGCGGCGATCGATCCAAGAACCAGCGTTTCCATGAACAGTTGCCCGACCACACGCGTGCGTGGCGCACCGAGCGCGGTTCGCACGGCGAGCTCCGGCGCGCGCGCCCACGTGCGCGCGAACACGAGCGTGGCGACATTGCTGGCCACCACCATCAGCACCATCACCAGCACGAACACCAGCGCCGACATCACGACGTCGGAATCATCCGAGTCGGCCGTGAACGGCCGCACGAGCATCCGCGCCGTTTGCCCGGATTCGTCGCTTGCCGGGAATTGCGACGACAAGTGGCTGATCTCCGCATTGGCAGCCTCGAACGACACGCCGGGTCGGAGCACACCGTATACGCGCAGCCCCGGCGCCGGACCGATCCGGCCATGGGTTGACCGAGTCGCGCCGAGCGTCAACTCGTCGAGGGGCACCCATAAGTCGCCGCTGGTGGGAAACTCGAACGACGCCGGCATCACGCCGACGATCGTGCGAGGCACGCCGCCGATGGTTATACCCCGCCCAATGAGCTGCGGATCGGCGCCATAGCGGCGCTGCCACAGCTTCTCGCTGATGACGACTACTGGTTCGGCGCCGCTCTCGCCATCGGCGGGGATCAAGGTGCGCCCCAGCAACGGCGCGGCATCGAGCCACTGCATCGAGCGCGGGGTGATGACAACGCCGCGGATTGACTCGAGGTCGCCAGGTTCGTGCGTAACGGTGAACGGACGCGATCCCAGGGCGCCGACGTGCTCGAACGATTGGGCGTGATCACGAAACGCGTGATACCGATCGAGGTCGAGATCCAGCCGCGCGCCTTCGCTATTGAGCACGTAGATCCGCGCAAACCGCTCGCCGGCGGCGAACGGCAGCGTGCTGTTGACCAGCTCTTCCCTGAACGTGAATCCCATCGTCGCCACGCAGATGCCGGTGGCGAGGGCGAGGATGATGGTGATGGAAAGAATGGGCTGCCTGACGATCAGCCGCAGGGCGAGACGCAGCTCGCCCACCGAGATGAGGCGGTTCATGCTCCCCTTTTACGGAGACCGGCCGACCCGCGTTCCCGGCCAGGCCGACAGGCGCCTTTCAACGGGCATCTCCCGTCACCAGTGCCCCTGCCGAATCCGCACGCGTTCATCATCCCGAGATGGCAAATCGAAAAGTCGAATTTCACCGGATCGACGGGATCGATTTCACGCAACGACTGCGTGATATCCACGGCCATACGCCAGCCAGGGCTCTTCAGGCTGGTCAGGCGCAGGCACTGGCCGACGCGGATCACGTGCGTGTCGAGCGGCACGATCAACTGCGCCGGCCGCAACTTCGACCACGCGCCAAGGTCGACACTGTCGTGACGCACCATCCAGCGCAGGAACAAGTTGAGCCGCTTGCAGGCGCCGCCCGAAGACGGGCGGGAGAAAAAATATGCCACGCCGGGCTTCGGTTTCGATCGCCCGTAAATCGGGCGCATATCCATCGCCAGCGCCCGCGTGGAAAACGACTGCAATCCGTCTCCCACGTCGACGGCATCTTCCGGCATGCCGTCGGCGAAGAATGCTTCGATCGATCCGCTGCGCTCGATCATCTTGTGAAGCACCCAGACCAGCGCCGCGAAGTCAGCACCATTGGTCCACCGATGCACGAGATGGCCGAAGCACTTGCGATCGTTTCCCGGATCAAAATCGCGTACGAAAGCCGCAGGCGACGGCCCCATGACCTGCAACATGCCATCGATGGAATTGATCACGCTCTGCACGCGGCCAAACGCGAGCGCCGATGCAATGAAGGCGACCACCTCCTGATCGGGCCGGTGCGCGTACCTGTGCGCGAACCAGACCGGATCGGTCACCGAGTGCCTGGCGTTGAACTCCGCGTAGAGCGTGTCGAGCTTCGGCCGCAGGAGCGCGTTAGAAGCTGGTGATGGGCACATGAGCCGCGCACATCGGGCACGATGCCGCCGGGTAATTGGGCGGCGCCTTGTACTCGACGAGCGACACGTTGGGCACGCCGAGGTCTACCGTTGCCTCGCCGCGGTCGATGATCTCCATGGTGCCGATCACCGTGCCGCCGGCGCGCTGCACAAGGTCGGCGCATTGCTTGAACGTCGTCCCGGTGTTGCGGACGTCATCGACGATCAGCACGCGCTTGCCCTTGATGCGCGCGGCGTAGAACGGGCTCAGGGATGCGTGTCCCTGCTCCTCGCTGAACGGCGCGAACGAATACGGCGGATGCGTCATCGGTCGCCGGCCGTCCAGCAGTCCGGCAACCGTATGCGCCAGCAGTGCCCCGCCCGTCGCCGGGCCGGCAACGATGTCCGCCTGCTCGATGAAGTCGGCCGGCATCACCTCGATTAGATCCTGCGCGACTCGCCAGATCGTCGACGGCCACTGGAACAACTGGTGCGGGTTCAGATACAGCTTGCCATGGAAGCCGTTGCCATAATCGAAATGGCCGTCCATCACCACTTCGAACCGGCGCATGTCGTCGAGCGAGCGCGCGCGGACCTGATCGTGGCGTGCGTTCGCAACCGTGTGAGTCATCGCGGTCCCCCAGCCGGGCCTATAGCCCTGCCTCTACATTCGGATTCCTGTATGCGACCTTGCCGCCGACGATCGTGGCGGCAACGCCGCCCTTGAACGTCCAGCCGTGAAACGGCGTGTTCTTCGACTTGCTGACCATCGTCGCTCGGTCGACCGTAACGGCAAGATTCGGATCGATGATCGTGATGTCAGCTGGCGCTCCGGCGGCCAGCGACCCGCCCGGCACGCGCAGGATTCTTGCCGGGTTTACCGACATCAGCTCCACCATGCGCGACAGGCTGATCAATCCGGGACGAACCAGCCGATCGAGCGTGATCGGCAGCGCTGTTTCGAGCCCGGTAATCCCAAACGGCGCGCGATCGAACTCGACGTTCTTCTCGTCGTAATGGTGCGGCGCATGGTCGGTGGCGATCACATCCACGGTGCCGTCGACGATGCCGGCGATCATGGCATCGCGATCGCGGGCCTCGCGCAGCGGCGGGTTCATCTTGGCGTTGGTGTCGTACGGCACCGGCGCCGCAAGCAGATCGTCGGTCAGGGTGAAGTGATGTGGGCACACTTCACACGTCACCTTGACGCCGCGGCTCTTGCCCTGCCGCACGGCCTCGATCGTCGTCCACGCGCTCATGTGCGCAATGTGTACGTGACCGCCGGTCATCTCGGCGAGCAGGATGTCGCGGCCGGCTGTGATCGCCTCGGCCACGCCGGGGATGCCGCGCAAACCGAGCGACGCGGCGACCGGCCCCTCGTGCGCGCAGCCATCGGCCTTCAGCGTCTGGTCCTCGCAGTGCTCGATCATCGGCATCTCGAACATGCTGGTGTACTCGAGCGCGCGCCGCGCCAGGATTGCGGTGGCGACGGGCAGGCCGTCGTCGGTGACCGCCACGCAGCCGGCATCGCGCAGTTCCGCAATGTCGGCGAGCTCCTCGCCTTTCTGCCCGCGCGACACCGCGCCAATCGGATAGACGCGCGCGAGGCCGGCTTCCGCCGCCTTCTGCAGGATCAACTTGGTCACGCCGGCGTTGTCGTTTACCGGCTTCGTGTTGGGCATGCACGCGACCGCGGTGAACCCGCCCGCCACGGCGGCCGCGACGCCGGTCGCCACCGTTTCCTTGTGCTCCTGCCCCGGCTCGCGCAGGTGCACGTGCATGTCGATGAACCCCGGACAAATCACCAGGCCTTGAGGCATGGTAACGACCGTCGCGCCATTGGCGTCGAGGTTGGTGCCAACGTCGGCAATTCGATCGCCGTCGATCAACACGTCGAAGATGCCGTCGCGTCCATTGGCCGGATCGACCACCCGGCCGCCCTTCAGTAACCGCTTCACTCTGCCCTCATCGATCTGTGCTCAATCTGCGTCAAGCTGTGGCCCCGCCAACAAGTAGAGAACTGCCATCCGTACCGCAACGCCGTTT
>DASVFC010000629.1:0-4498 GCA_036380235.1 Vicinamibacterales bacterium | reverse complement strand
TCTGGCGGCGGCGGTTCGGCGGCGACCCGTCGGTGGTCGGCCGCAGGCTGATGATCAACGACCTGCCGGTAGAGGTGATCGGCGTGATGCCGGAAGGCTTTCGCCTGCCCACGGACTTCACGGACGACGCTGCGGAGCCGACGCAGTTGTGGCGCCCGATCCAGTGGGACATGAACAACCTGGTGCGCGGCAGCCATGGCTTTTTCGGGGCGGCGATCCTCGCGCCGGGCCAATCCGCGGCCACCGTCACCGCGGAACTCCACGCCATCGCGACGCGGCTCACCGAACAGGGTCAATATCCGCCGCAGATGAAATTCACCGCGTTCGCGGTGCCGCTCGACGAAGAGATCAGAGGCAGTATCCGGCCGGCGATGTGGCTGCTGATCGGTGCGGTTGGTTTCCTGCTGTTGATCGCCTGCGCGAATGTGGCGAACCTGCTGCTGGTCAGAGGCGATGCGCGCCTGCGCGAGATGGCGGTACGCACAGCGATTGGTGCCGCACCCGATCGCCTCGTGCGGCAACTGCTGACCGAAAGCATCGTGCTCGCCGTGCTCGGCGCCGTCCTTGGCCTCGGCCTCGCATCGATTGGACTCCGGATCCTGATGACCCTCGATCCGACGAGCCTTCCGCCGCTCGCCCCGGTACGTCTCGATTGGACAGTCGTCCTGTTCACGCTCGTGCTCGGGGTGGCGACCACAATCCTGTTCGGTCTCGCGCCGGCGCTGCGCACGCTCCGCGTCAACCTCGTCGAGTCGCTGCGTGAGGGCGGGCAGCATACGGTCGGTGGTCATCGGCAGCGGCTGCGTAGCGCGCTCGTGGTTGCGGAGGTGTCGCTGGCAGTCGTATTGGTGATCGGCGCCGGCTTGATGATTCGCAGCCTGTCGGCGCTCGGCCGGGTCGATCTCGGCTTCAACCCCGACAACGTATTGACCATGCGAGTGTCGGTACCGGCCGCACGTTACGACACGCCGGAGAAGACGGTGAGTTTCTACCGGCAGCTCAACGAGCGTGTTCGCGCGTTGCCCGGTGTCCAGTCCGCGGGCTTCATGCGCGTGCTGCCGCTTGCCACCACGATTGGCGACTGGGGTCTCGATGTCGAAGGCTTCGAGGAGCGGCCAGGCGTAAACGCCAAGGGCGACTGGCAGATTGCCTCCGATGGTGCATTCGAGGCGATGGGCGCTCGTCTTCTGCGTGGGCGCTGGTTCACGGGGAGCGATACGACAGATTCCCAACCGGTGGCCGTGATCAACGAGACGTTGGCACGCACATATTGGAAGGATCCGGAGCAAGCGGTTGGCGGACGCATTCGCGCCAACCCGAAACAGCCGTGGTTTACGGTGATCGGCATGGTGGCCGATGAACGTCACAACGGCGTCACCGCCGCGGTGAAAGAGAAATTTTTCATCCCGCATAGCCAATGGCACATCGCCACCACCAACGTCATTCGCGGCGGGTTCCTCGTGGTACGCACCAGCGGCAACCCGATGCAGGTGGCCGCGCCGGTGCGTGAGCTGATTCGCTCGATGGATCCGAATCTGCCGGTTGCGAACATCCGGCCGATGAGCGAGGTGGTGAACACGGCGCTGGCGACGCCGCGTCTCACGGGATTTCTGATGAGTACGTTTGCAGCCATCGCGTTGACTCTGGCGGCGGTCGGTATCTACGGCGTGTTGTCGTACCTGGTTGCTCGACGGACGCACGAGATCGGTATCCGCCTTGCGGTCGGCGCCGATCGATCGCAAGTGCTGGGACTGGTGCTGAGGCAGGGACTCACGCTTGCTGGTTGCGGCATCGTGCTCGGTCTCGTAGTGGCCTTCGCGCTGACGCGGTTAATGCAAAGCCTGTTGTATCAGGTCCAGCCCAGCGATCCATGGACGTTCGTTACGGTCTGTCTGGCGTTGGTGGGCGTCTCGCTGCTGGCGAGTGCACTGCCGGCGTTTCGCGCGACACGCGTCAGCCCATTGATTGCGCTCCGGACGGAGTGATAACGCCGCCATGTTTGTCGACGATCTGCGATTTGGCTGGCGCCAGCTAGTCAAGGCGCCGGGATTCACGGTCACGGCAGTTGTAACGCTCGGCCTCGCGATTGGGGCCAACACCGCGGTGTTCTCGCTGGTTGACGCGGTGCTGGTGAAATCCATTCCTTACCCGGCGCCCGATCGGCTTGGCACCATCGGCGCGGTCCAGACGCGCGACGGTGCCGAGGTCAGTGATTTCGTCGTCTCGGTAGACGGCCGCGGCGCACAGGCATTGAAGACCAGCGCGCCGAGTCTTGACGTCGCGTTCTATGCCGGGTTGTCGACGTCGGTGAGCCTGGTGGCGCAGTCGCGAACCCTCAGCGTTTCGCCGCAACGGATTAGCGCCGGGTACTTTCGGGTCCTGGGTGTACCGCCTGCCATCGGCCGCGAGTTCACAGCCGAAGAAGATGTGTCGGGGGGGCCCGCGCTGGCCGTGCTCAGCGATCGTCTTTACCGGTCGGTGTTCGACGGCGATCCCTCGGTCGTAGGCCAGACCATCCTGCTCAAGGCCGAGCCGCACGTGGTGGTCGGTGTCATGCCGCCGTCATTCCGAAGCAACTTCGACGCCGACTTGTGGACGCCGCTTCGTCCGTCGACGACCGGGGAAGGCGGCGGCGCGAACTACGGCGTCGTGGCGCGGCTGAAAGACGGCGTGGCCTGGGCGCAGGCATCGGGTGAAGCTGGCGCGGCCGTCGATTCGACAATGGCGCGCCGCACCTCCGCGAGCGGCATCACGACGTCGCACACGCTGATGTCGCTGCAGAACCAGATGACCAGGGACGTGCGCTTGCCGCTGCTGATGTTGTCGGCCGGCGTCGGCGTGGTCCTGCTCGTGGCGTGCGTGAACCTCGCCGGCTTGTTGCTGGCTCGCGCCGGCCGCCGCACGCGCGAAATCGCCACGCGCCTTGCGGTTGGCGGCGATCGCCGCGTCGTTGTGCGGCAGCTGCTGATCGAGAGCCTGCTGCTCGCCGCCTGCGGCGGGCTTGCGGGACTGGCGATCGGCGCCGTCGCACTCGAAGGATTGAAGGCGACGGCGATCGGGTTGTTGCTCACGCCCTGGGGTGAGGTCGCTCTCGACGCGCGCGTGTTATCGGTCACGTTGGGCCTGACGATCGTGACGGCGGTCCTCTTCGGTCTCGTTCCAGCAATACAGGCAACGCGCCTGGATGTGCAGGCGGCGCTGGCGGAAGGCGGCACTCGCTCGGTGGCCGGCGGCGCCCGCGGCTGGCCGCGTCGAATGCTCGTGGTCGCCGAAGTGGCGCTCGGCGTCGTGCTGCTCGTGGGCGCCGGATTGCTGGTCCGCACCTTCACCCACCTGCAGGCGCTGCCGGCCGGATTCGATCCGGCGAACATCGTCGCGCTGTCGGCATCGCTCGAAGATGCGCGCTACGCCGAGCACGCCAGCATCGAAACACTGTTTGCGCGCAGCCTCGAACGCCTGCGATCGATTCCGGGTGTGGAATCGGCGGCGGTCTCGCTTGGCCTCCCGTACGAGCGGATCCTCAATATGGGCGCACGGATCGTCAACGGGTCGTCGCGCAGCGATTTTGTGTTCAGTACGGCGACCTACGTGACCCCGGGCTATTTCGAGACCTTGCGCATGCCGGTGCTGACAGGGCGGACGTTCCGCGACAGCGATAGCAAAACCGCGGCGCCCGCGGTGATCGTCAACGAAGCGTTTGCAAAAAGATACCTTGCCGGGCGCGATGCGGTGGGACAGTTCGTCTTCGCCAGCGGCGAAACGCGCGAAGTGGTTGGCGTAGTAGGGAACGTGCAGCAGCGCGGCGGCTTCCAGAACTACGGGCCGATTGATGCGCTGCCGGGTTTCTACCTCCCGTTCTCGCAGTTCCCTGGTACTGGACTGCGCACCATTCACGGCTGGTTCTCGACGGCTTGGATCGTCAGGCAAACGCAAGCGGGCGCGGTCAACGAAACGGCCCTCCGCCGCGCCATGGCGGAGGTCGACTCGCAGCTGGCGATCGCGGCCGTGCGCGGCGTCGACGAGGTCCGCAACGCCACGTTGTCGCGCCAGCGAATCCTGATGATGCTCGTGGCATCGCTCGGCGCGCTGGCATTGTTCCTCGCCGCGATTGGCATTCACGCGCTGATTTCGAGCGGCGTCGCCGAGCGAAGGAGAGAGCTCGGCATCCGCATGGCCCTTGGCGCGACGGTGCGACAGACAGTCATCGATGCCGCGCGCCCGGGCATCGTCCTCGCGTTGGTCGGCGTTGCGATCGGTTGCGTGATGGCTATTGGCGTCTCGGGCTTGATTCGCAACCTGCTGTGGGGTGTCCGCGAGAACGATCCCGCGACGTTCATCGCCGTCATCGGCGCGCTGTTGGCGGTCGCGGTTGCCGCCAGCCTGATACCGGCGCTGCGTGTCCGCAAGTTCGATCCGGTGGCGCTGCTGCGATCCGAGTGACAATGACGGGCGTGAGCGCGACGCCCGCCATCCATCAGCTCAAGCAGCACCGCGTGCC
>DASVFC010000628.1:0-9116 GCA_036380235.1 Vicinamibacterales bacterium | reverse complement strand
CAGCCACATCGGCGGGCAGCACTTTGAGGGCCACGTCGCGTTTCAACTTCGAATCCCGCGCGCGATACACCTCGCCCATGCCGCCGGCGCCGATCTGGCTGGTGATCTCGTAGGGACCGAGTCGCGTGTTCGGGGCCAGGGCCATGATCAGCGCGTTTCCGTCACGGCTTCACCCACCCGACGGCAACGTTGTAACGCTGCAGGCCGGTCGAGAGTTGCTCCGGCGCGAACAAGAAGCGCTGGCCATCCGCACTGGCGTGAAAGAAAGAGCCGCGCGGCGTGGCCGGCGGTTTGAACAGCGGAATCATTGGTCCGAGTTTCAACGGGTTGGTGCCGAGCACCGCGCGAGCAAACAGAGTGTCTCTCGACGCGAAGTAGATCTCGCGCCCGTCACGCCGCCATTGCGGCATGTTGCCCGAGCCCTCGGTAACCTGCCACTTTCCATTCATGTCTGGGAACGGCTGCAGGTAACTTTCAACCTGCCCCGATGCGTCGGAAATGTAGCCAATCAAGGTGCCGTCTGGGGAGAAACGCGCCCGCGGTTCGTCGGCGCCCGTATTTAGTAGTGGTTTTGCCGGACTGCTGCGATCGACCGCAACGATCCACAAATCGTTTCTGGTCACCGGGTTCGACTCTCGAAACACCACGTATCGCCCATCCGGTGACACATCGTCCGGCGCGAGATTGTGAGGAGACTGATGCAGGATCTCCTCGTTGCCGGAACCGTCGGCGCGGCGCCGCACCAGGAACGACGTGGGCCCGCGCGTCGAGCCCCATACGATCCACTCGCCGTCGGGCGTCCACACCGGTTGCAGATCGTTGGCGTCGTCGAAGGTCAGCCGCCGGCCGCTTTCCTTGTCTTGGAGGATGTAGATGTCGCCATAGCGCGTTCGCGGATCGAGCCGCGCAACGGCAACGCGTTGTCCATCCGGCGAAATGCGAGGGCTGAAATAGATCGCCGGGTCACCAATGGTGCCCACTTCCTTCCCGGAACGATCCATCCACACCAGCCGCTGCAACACCGCCTCGGGCTGGCTTGTGTATACGAGGACGCCGTCCTTCGAGACGGAAAAAGCGCCGCGGCCGGTGCCAATGAATTCCGCGGTATAGAGCGGAACGTTCGGGGCGACGATGAACGGCGTGCCCCGGCGCTGCAGCGTCGTCGCATCGAAGCCCTGCGCCATCAACTGCTCGTCCTTGACGTAGACGAGGTAGCCCTGGTCCGGGATTGGCTCCGTGTATATCGCCTGCGAGTCGGATTCGAACAATCGCGTCGCTGGACCGCCGTCGATCGACGCTGCGTGCAGGACGAACTCGCCTTTCTCGCGCGACACGAACACGAACCGACGGCCGTCGGGCAGGAACGTCGGAAAACGCAGCTCGGTGTTGGCTTGCGTGCCCTCGATCGGCACGGCGCTGGCGTCGCCGCCGTTCTCGGAAACGCGGTAGATGGTCCCGTTGAGACCATATATCAGCACACCTTGCGAGCCCCAGCTGCCGCTGAACTGCGAGATGCCCACCATCGTGGAGCGCAAGTCCGCAAGCACACGAGTACCGCCGGTCGAGAGATCGAGGTGCAGCAGACCTTCGCGGTTGGGCACGGCCAGCGCCCGTCCATCTGGAGACCAGAACGGGGCGCCGGTCGGCACCACAGACCCAGGCGCCAGTTGAGCAGACGTCTCCTCGAGACGGCGAATCCACAGTTGCGGCACAATCGCGCCCGCCGCCAGCGCGCTGAAGGCAACCATGCGGCCATCGGCAGAGATCTCGGGAGAAAGCAATCGTGCCGTGTTCGGCGGCGCATCCATCGTCAGCCGAAGTGGAGGTGGAGCAGACGTTGTTTCCGTCAAGTGTCGCGCTGCCGGCACCGCGAGCAGGAGCACGGCGGCGGCGGCCGCGACCGGTAGGCTCCATCGCCGCCACGAGTTCGGCTGGCGGCTCGAGGGCATCACGGCAGCACCTTGATCCGCGAGCTCGTGGTTCGCATCGCCAATATCGCGCAACCGCTGCTTGCGATCTTTGACGAGACAGCGAGAGAGGAGTCTTCTGACTCCGGCGGTGGTTGCCGCGGGCAGCCACGACCAGTCAGGTTCGCGTGTGACGACGGCGGCAATGGTGTCGGTGACGTCTTCGCCATCGAACGCGCGGCGTCCCGTGATCATTTCGAACAGCACGCACCCGAATGCCCAGATATCAGTCCGCTTGTCGACGGGTTTGCCTTTCGCCTGTTCCGGCGACATGTAAGCTGCAGTGCCGAGAATCACACCGCGCATCGTCATTGCCGGTGACGTAATCGTTGGCGAATTGGCGAGCGTATGTCCGGCTCCCTGGTCCCGGTTCCCGGCTCCCGGCTCGAGCGCCTTTGCGAGACCGAAGTCGAGCACCTTCACCGTGCCGTCGTCTCTTACCTTGATGTTCGCGGGCTTGAGATCGCGGTGGATGATGCCCTGCTCGTGCGCCGCTTCGAGGGCGTCAGCGATCTGCTTCGCGATCGCCAGCGCCTCCTCAATCGGAATGGCGCCGCGTGTCAGGCGCTGCGCGAGATCTTCGCCGTCGACCAACTCCATGACGAGCGCGATCGTCCCGTTCGACTCCTCGAGACCGTGAATGTGCGCGATGTTGGGATGGTTAAGGGACGCGAGCACCTCGGCTTCGCGCTGAAAGCGCGCCAGCCGTTCGCGATCGCCAGCCACATCAGCGGGCAGCACTTTGAGGGCCACGTCGCGCTTCAACTTCGAATCCCGCGCGCGATACACCTCGCCCATGCCGCCGGCGCCGATCTGGCTGGTGATCTCGTAGGGACCGAGTCGGGTATTCGGAGTCAACGCCACGTTGGGGAGCAGCGAGATTATAGTGTGACAGCTCGGCTAGAATGTCCCTTTCCAAGGCGTTCTCAAGAAAGGCGTGCGATGGCCGCGGCCACAGTCACTCGTCGAATCCTGATCGTGGACGACGATGCGGCAATTCGTTATCTGCTCGCCTGGCCATTACGGAAGGGCGGCCATGCCGTTGAAGAAGCCGGCGACGGCCAGGCGGCCATCGAGCAGCTCGATACGTCGCCATACGACGTGGTGCTGCTAGACGTCGGTCTCCCGGGCGGCATGAACGGCCTCGACGTGCTCGCGCACGCCCGCGCGGCGGCGACGCCGCCGATCGTGATCATGATGACCGCCGACGACACCGAGGAAACGTTCCTGGCGGCGGTGCGCGGCCAGGCCTACCGTTTCATGCGCAAGCCGTTTCCACCGGGCGCGATGGTCGAAGCCGTGAACGAGGCCCTCCAAAGTCCGGCATCAGCGGTGCTGGCGATCGAGGTGTTATCGGCGCGCCCTGAGTGGATCGAGCTCGTGGTGCCGTGCGTGCTGGAGATGACCGATCGCGTCGAGCAATTCGTGATGCAGCTCGATGCCCACTTGCCCGAATCCGTTCGCCAATCGGTGGCGCAGGCGTTTCGTGAGCTGATGAACAACGCCATCGAGTGGGGCGGCAAGCTGGATCCCAATCGCAAGGTGCGGATCTCGTGCGTGCGCGGCAAGAAGATGCGGTTGTATCGCATCGCCGACCCCGGTGAAGGGTTTGACGATGCCAGGCTGCGTCACGCCGCGATCAGCAATCCCGAAGACAACCCGGTGCAGCACGCCGAGATTCGCGAGCAACAGGGTATCCGTCCGGGCGGCCTCGGGCTGTTGATCACGCGTTCGCTCGTCGACGAATTGATCTACAACGAGCGGCGCAACGAAGTGATCCTGATCAAGTACATCAGCGACTGACGATCCGCGAGTCGTCTATTGCTGCCGGCAGCTCACACCGGCCGGCGCGCCGGTCGGCGCGCCCATCACCTCGGCCGGAGAGGCGAGCTTTCGGTACTCCAGGTGTTGCAGCGTTGGCGGTTGCGTCGGGGCCAGCGTGAAGAACGCGCCCACGGTCCCGTTTGCGCATTGCAAGTTGACCTGGCCGCGCAGCCAGTTCTCCGCGCGCACCGGTCCGGCCGCCGTGCATTCGCCGACCTCTTTCTTCAACGCGTTGATCTCGTCTTGCCGCTGCGATGCCGGGGCATCGAGCAACAGGTTCACCGCGGCAATTCCCTTCACTTCGGCATCATTCCAGTTCTTCCAGATGCTGAACACGTGATCGCGCATCTCGATCTGCCGCGCCGTCGCGGTCCATTCGCGCGGCCGCAGCCCTCCGGTCTTCGCCATCGCATCCCACGACGCGCTGATCGCCGACGCCGGTCCGGAATACGTCAGCGTCGTCATGGCGAACATCCCGACGCCGTAGTCGGGCAGCCACTGCATCTGCGACCCGAAACCAGGCAGGCCGCCGCCGTGTGCGACGATGCGTTCGAAGCGGCAGTCGGCGGTGATGCGCAGGCCGTAGCCGTAGCCGGATTGCGAGGCCTGCAGCGTGCCGTTGTTGACGCGAGCCGTCAGGTTTGCCGGCGTCCACAGGTGCGCCATCTCGCGCACCGACGCGCGATTGACGGGGCCGCGTTCCGCATCGTCGCGCGCCGGCCAGGCCGACAAGTGAAACGCCACGTAGCGGCCCATGTCTTCCGCCGTGGTCAGCAGACCGCCCATCGCGCCGAACACACCGTGCGGCAGCGGCGGCTCCTCGGCATATGTGTTGTCTGGTTTCAGGCGATAGCCAATCGCGCGGCTCGCCGCCGGTACTTCCGAGAATTCGAATGTTGTCGCGTTCATGCCAAGCGGCGACAGGATCTGCTCGCGCATGTAGCGCTCGTAGCTGATGCCGGAGGCTTTGGCGACGATGCGGCCGAGCAGCCCGAACCCGTAGTTGGAATATTCGTAGCGTGTGCCGGGTGCGGTGGCAAACGGAATCCCGGCGCGCAGCCACGCATCGAGCTGCGCGTCGGTGGCGGCCAACTGCTGATCGCCCCACGGATTGTCTTCGGGGAACCCGCCGCTGTGGCTCATCAGGTTGCGCACGCGCAGCGGCGCGCTGTCGCGCGTCGGCAATTCCATCTTGGCGAATTCCGGAATCCACTTCGACACCGGATCGTCCAGCGACAGCTTGCCGTCGTCTCGCAGCTTCATGATCGCGAGCGCGGTGAAACTCTTGGTCATGGACGCGATGCGGAATGCAGTCGTCGGCGCGATCGGCGTGTTGGTGGCGCGTTCGCGGACGCCTGTCGACGCCACGTGTGCCAGCCGCCCGTCGATGACGACGCCCCAAATCATGCCGGGGACCTTTTGCTCAGTCGCGTAGGCGCGGAAGATGCGATCGATTTCCGGGAATGCCGACTCGAGCTTCGCGACGCGGCCGGGATCGGTGAACCGCGGCGGCGGATAGGCGTCGCTGGCGGCGAGACCTACGGTGACTGCGACGATCGCGATCGTAATGGCTGTTCGCATCCGCGAAGCATCGCACAGATCGGGCCGACGCGATTAGCGCGCGCTTGCGAGAGCGGGCCAGTTGACAATCGCCACCGGTGGTCTCGTCGATGGTGCGGGATCGTCGACGAGAACCAGGAAGCGGGTCCCGTCGGCAGTCACATCGTAGCGGCTCTGGAAACCGTCGCCGCGATTGGCGCCAATGCGAAACAACGGCGTCGCCTTTGGCGGTGAAAACGAGGCCGCGGTGCCGTCGACCGTTACCGCCACCAACATCCCGTCGCGATCGATGTAATACAGCTCGCGGCCGTCGCGGCGCCAGGCCGGCTCTGCGCCGCCGCCAACCGAAATCTGCCATCTGCCACCGCTCGATGGGAACGGCTGGACGAAGACTTCGGATTCGCCGGTTTCGTTGCTCACATACGCGATCCACTTGCCGTCGCCGGACCAGCGTGCGCCCTGCTCATCTCCAGCCGCGTTCGTCTGGTCGGTTTTGTTCCGGGGGTTGGCGACCTCGACGGCAACCAGATCGCCGTTGGCGTTGCCTCGCGTGTCGCGATAGATGATGTATTTGCCGTCGGGGCTCCAATCGCTGATGTCTTTCTGGTTGTCGGACAACAACAGCGGCACCTCGCTCATCGAACCAGTCGCGTCCTTGATGTAAAGATCGAGCGGACCATTACGGTACGAGCCGAATCCGATCCGCCGTCCATCCGGCGACCACACCGGTTCCCAGTCATGCGTATTCGGGAAGGTGAAGCGCGCCGGCGCGCGCCCCGGCTCAATCAGCCAGACGTTGCGGCTGCCGCGAGCGGGATCCGGGAGTGACGCCGCCACTCGCTTTCCGTCTGGCGACAGGCGGAACTGAACATATTGCCGCGACTGATCAAACGGCCCGAGGTCGCGGCCGCCCCGATCGAACCACCGTAAGGCGCCGCCGGGCGTCGGGCGCGACGGGATGTAGGTGAGCGTGCCGTCCTGCGCGGCCCAGTAAAAAGCATTCAGGCCGATCGGCTGCACCCACAAGTCACTCGTGATGGTTCGCGGCGAGCCGCTTAGAGTGGCGGTCGCGACGTCGAACGTCTGCGCGAACAGCGTCGTGTCCCGCACGAACAACAACTGGTCGGGCGCGACAAAGGCGACCTTGGCGAGCGTGCTGAAAAGTCGTCGCGGCGCGGCATCGAGTGAGCCCAGGTAGGCGCCCGATTCCTCGGGTTGCCCGCTGCGCGCGGCGTAGACAAAGTGTTTCCCGTCGGGAAGAAACTGCGGATAGCGGAGCGAGTTCTCATGAAAGGCGGGATTCAGCGGCACCACCAGGCGAGGTTCACCGCCGTCAGCGGAGATGCGCTGGAGACCGTATCGGTTGGAGAAGAGGATCACATCCTCGACACTCCACGTGCCGCCCGGTGACACCGTTGCCGAGGTCGTCAGCGTTTGGATGGCGCCGGTCGCGACGTCGACGCGTTTGAGCAGACCCCGCTGGAAGAACGCGATCGCGCGGCCATCGGGTGCCAGGAACGGCTGTGTCGCTCCCTCGGTACCGGCGAATTCCCGCGCGGTCGGCTCGTTGAGGCGCCTCGCCCACAAGCGCGGTGTTCCGTCTCGCCCGGGCGCGACCCAGGCAATGGTGCTGCCATCGGCGGAGATTGGCGCTTGTTGCGTATTCGGAATCGTGAAGATTAGCGGACGCTCGTTCGACAGCGGTTGGCTCACGCTGCGCCAATATGCGGTTGCTGCAGCAAAGCCGATCGCGGCGGTGAGCAGCGCTACGACCGGCGCCAATCGCGACGGTGGCGGCGGCGGCGCGATCTCGTCATCAGCGTTGAGATCCAGGCGAGCGTCGCCGATGTCCCGCAGCCGTGTTGCCTGATTCTTCTCGAGCGCTCGACGCAGCAGTCGACGTACAGCCGTTGGCGTGCCTGGCGGCAGCGCGCTCCAATCGGGTTGCCGCTCGAGGATCGCGGCAACTACTTCGGTCGCGGTGCCGCCACCGAATGGCCGCTTGCCGGTGAGCATTTCGAAAAGCACGCAGCCAAATGCCCAGATGTCGGTGCGCTTGTCGATTGCCCGCCCTTTGGCTTGCTCCGGCGACATGTAGGCGGCGGTGCCGAGGATCACGCCACGTTCGGTCAGCGTCGCCGACAGAATTGTTGGCGACTGCGACAGATCTTGCGGCGTCATGTCCGCATCCTGCGGTGCCAGCACCTTCGCCAGGCCGAAGTCGAGGATCTTCACCGTGCCGTCAGCGCGAATCTTGATGTTGCCCGGCTTCAAATCGCGATGGATGATGCCCCGCAGGTGAGCGGCGTCGAGACCGTCGGCAATCTGCTTCGCGATCGCGAGTGCCTCATCGATCGGTACGGGACCTCTGCGGAGGCGCTGCGACAAGTCCTCGCCCTCGACGAGCTCCATGACCAACGCCCCATCCTCGATCCCGTATACGTGCGCGACATGAGGATGATTCAACGACGCCAGCAGCTCGGCCTCGCGCTGAAAACGCGCCAGCCGGTCAGCATCCGCGGCCACGTCGACGGGCAAGACCTTGATCGCGACGTCGCGCTTCAATCTCGAGTCATGCGCACGATAGACCTCTCCCATGCCGCCCGCACCAACGTCGGACAGGATTTCGTATGGGCCGATGCGCGCACCCGGGCTAAGTCTCACTAAGGAGGTGGCCGAATTATAGTGCCGGCGTGCTATCTTCCGCCCTCATACCACTATGACGACTCGACTCGCGGCCGCGATGGCGGCAATCACCGTTCTGTTGGCGCCGTATGCCGGCGCGCAAGCCATCCTCGACGGGCCCACCGGCCCCTCGCCGTATGACGTCGTGCGCGGCTGGCACAAGCCGTTCGCCGAACCCGGCTTCGCCTTCGGCGGCAATTCCGGCGTGTTCGCCGAGTCGCCGGACCGCATCTTCATCGCGCAACGCGGCGAATTCCGCCTGCCCGATCCGATCCCGCCCGGCTTTCTCGGCTTCGCCGGCTCGATCAAGATGAACGTCCTCAATCTCACCGACCGGCGCGTGTGGAAGAACTGCCTCTACACGCTCGACCGCAATGGCAACGTCAAGGAACGATGGACGCAGTGGGATCATCTCTGCGAAGGCTCGCCCGGTCCCGGACCCCATCGTCTGCGCATCAGCCCGTACGATCCGGAGCGCCGCGTGTGGGTGGTCAACGAAACGTTCCACCAGATCTACGTCTTCTCGAACGACGGCAAGAAGTTGTTGAAGACACTGGGTGAGAAAAACGTGCCCGGAGCGGATGCGAATCACTTCGCCAAGCCGCAGGATGTGGCGTTCCTGCCCGATGGCCGCATCCTGATCGCCGACGGTCTCGACAACCATCGCGTGATGATTCTCGATCGCGACATGAAGTACCTCGGCGAGTTCGGCGGCAACGGCAAGGGGCCGGGGCAGTTCAACGGCATCCACGCGGTGGCGCCCGGTCCCGACAATCGCATCTACGCGCTCGATCGATCGGGCGGACGCATCAACGTGTTTCGGACCACTGCGGATCCGGCCAAAGTCGAATTCGTCGAGTCGTGGCCCGGCTTCACGTTGCCGCTCGATCTCATCGTCAACGACGATGGCGTGTGGCTGACGGACCTGAAGCCGCTGCGGTTCGTGAAGATGAATTTCAAGGGCGAGCGGCAGTACACGTGGCTGGTGCCGCCGGACCTGCCCGACGGTTACCTCGAGGTGCACACCTTCTCGGTGGATTCGGAGGGCAATCTCTACGGCGGCGACAATCAATACGGCCG
>DASVFC010000627.1:0-2426 GCA_036380235.1 Vicinamibacterales bacterium | reverse complement strand
CGTCGGACGAAGTGCGAGCGTTGTGGGTCACCCGCGCCACGCTGACATCGCCCGCGTCCGTCACTCAAATGGTGAAGGCCGCGAAGAATGGCGGGTTCAATACTCTGATAGTCCAGGTGCGAGGCAGGGGCGACGCCTACTATCGGAGCAGCCTCGAGCCGCGGCCGTCTGAGCTCGCGTTGCAGCCGGACTTCGACCCTCTCGCGGACGTCCTCACCCAGGCGCGCCCGGCCGGGATCAAGGTTCACGCGTGGATCAATGTCAACCTCGTGTCGAGCGCGGTCACACTGCCATCGTCGCGTCAGCACATCGTGCATCGGCAGCCCGAATGGTTGATGGTACCGCGCGAGCTCGCGACCGGGCTGATGCGCGTCGACAGCCGGAGTCCCGAGTACATTGGGCGGCTGGCGCGGTGGACGCGCGTGCATGCAACCGAGGTCGAAGGTTTGTACACGTCCGCGATCCAGCCGGCTGCGGCAGCGCACATTGCAGCGGTCGCCCGTAACATCGTCATCAACTACAGCGTCGATGGCGTGCACATCGACTATGCCCGCTTTCCCAACGAGGACTTCGACTACAGCCGTTGGTCGCTGCAGCAGTTCAAGGCGACGCTGCGACCGCAGCTGACCGATGCCGACCGGCGCCGCGCCGACGCGCTGGAGACCAGGGATCCGCTGGCCTATACAAACCTGTTTCCGGAGCGCTGGATCGCCTTTCGCCAATCGCGGTTGACGGCGCTGGTCATGCGCATCCGCACGGCGGTGAAAGCGGTGCGACCGGCGCTGACGATCAGCGCCGCCGTCGGTCCCGAGCTCGCGGTTGCGACGGGCTCACGTATGCAGGACTGGCCTACTTGGCTGGCTCAGTCGCTCATCGATGTGGTGTGCCCGATGGCGTATACCGAGGACAGCGAGGCGTTCGAGCGTCAAATCGCGGCGGCAACAGACCATGCCGCAGAGCGCCCGGTGTGGGCGGGCATCGGCGCCTATCGCCTCGACCCCGCCGCCACGCTCCGGCACATCGCCGCGGCGCGCCGACAAAAGGCCGCCGGGGTCATCCTGTTTTCATACGACGCACTCATCACCGCTCCTAACAGCGTCGGCTCGCTCGCCGAGCTCGGGCGTGTCGCCTTCGGCCCGGCCTCGCGCTGATTCGCTTAAGATGCGCACGTGCAGCTAACGTTGGCTGATTACCTGGTGATCGGCGGCTACCTGGCTGCGATCACCGCTTTCGGCTCCTGGTTCGCTCGGTTCCAGAAGACGACGCGCGATTATTTCCTGACCGACCGCAGCGTCCCTTGGTGGGCTGTGTGCTTCACCATCGTCGCGACCGAGACCAGCACCCTCACGTTCATCGGGATTCCTGCGGCGGCGTACGCCGGCAATATGACGTTCCTGCAGCTCGCGCTTGGATACGTCATCGGCCGGATCCTCGTCAGTCTGCTGTTCATTCCCGCATATTTCCGCGGTGACCTGTTCACGTCGTACGAGCTGTTGCAACGGCGCTTCGGCACCCGCGTCAAGGCGCTCTCGGCGATCATTTTCCTGATCACCCGTTCGCTGGCCGACGGCATTCGCCTCTTCGCCACGGCGCTGGTCATCGCCGTGGTGACGCAGGTCCCGGTCAGCCTTATCGTCGTCGTATTGGGTGGAGCGATGATTGTCTACACCATGCGCGGCGGCGTGTCGGCGGTGATTTGGACCGACGTGGTGCAGATGTTTGTCTACATCGCCGGCGCCGCCGTGATCTTTTACGCGTTGCTGGTCCGTATTCCAGGCGGGTGGCCGGCGGTGCTCGACGCCGGCAGCGCCGCCGGGCGATTCGCGTTCCTCGATCTGTCGTTCGACTTGAGTCGACCGTACACGTTGTGGGCTGGCGTGCTCGGTGGCATCGCATTGACGCTGGCGACACACGGGACCGATCAGTTCCTGGTGCAGCGTCTCCTCTCGGCACGCAGCGCGCGTGAAGCGGCGCGCGGCCTGGTGTTGAGCGGCTTCATCGTGTTTGCGCAATTCATCGTGTTTCTGCTGATTGGGGTGATGTTGTTCGTCTATTACCAGCAGACGCCGCTGCCGCAGACGCTGACGCGCAACGACGAGATCCTGCCGGTGTTCGTGATCAGCTCCCTGACCCATGGCCTGGCCGGTTTCATCGTGGCGGCCATTGTTGCGGCTGCGCTATCGCCGTCGCTCAACGCGATGGCCGCGACCACGGTCAACGATTTTTACCTGCGCTACATCCGGCCTGATGCCGATCAGGTGACACAGATGCGTGTCTCGCGTCAGGCGACGATCGGCTGGGGCATCGTGCAGCTCCTGGTCGCACTGGGAGCGCAGTTGATGGATCGCTCGGTCCTCGACGCCGGACTGGCCGTCCTCGGATTCTCGTCCGGCGCCGTGCTCGGCGCGTTTCTGATCGGCACTCTG
>DASVFC010000626.1:0-4247 GCA_036380235.1 Vicinamibacterales bacterium | reverse complement strand
GGAAGACGGGTGGGCCGGGTTGCTGCGCGCGTATTGGCGGCGCCAGCACGATCACGAAGGCCAACCCGGCCAATAAATTTCGGGTGGTGCTTGACACGGCTGCTCCCGCGGTCCATTTTAGGCCTGCCACGGCGTGACTACCCGCGGCTTTCTGAGTTCAGACAGCCTGGATTCAGGGACGAATAGCATCGTTTCCCTTCGGAGGATGCCTTGACGCTACCCCGCATGTTGTTACGCAGAACCTGTACAGCCATCGGTTTGTTGGCCCTGCTGCACCTTACCTCCGCAGCCGCTCACGCTCAAACCGGGACCGCGACGCTCGTTGGTGAAGTCAGCGACTCTCAAAAGCAGGTAATCCCTGGCGCCACCGTCACCGCCACCCACGTGGCGACGTCTTCGAACCAGACCACCACCACTGATGAACGCGGCAACTTCAGGCTCGCCAACCTGCAGCCGGGCGTTTACACGTTGAAGGTCGAGCTCGCCGGCTTCAAGACGGCGATCGTCGAACGCATCACGGTGCAGGTCGACACCATCTCACGCGAAGCGGTGACGCTCGAAGTGGGCGGCATTGCCGAAACGGTGAGCGTCGTGTCGGAAACGACGCACCTCAATACCAGCGATGCCAGCGTCGGCAACGTGATGTCGCGCGAGCAGATTCGCAGCCTGCCGGTGGAGGCGCAGAACGTGGTCCACCTGCTCAGCCTGCAGCCCGGCGCGGTGTTCATTCCAACCAGCAACCCGGCGACGGTCGATCCGCGCTATGGCGCGGTCTCCGGCGCGCGCGCCGACCAGCAGAGCGTCACGCTCGACGGCATTGACGTCAACGATCCGCAGAACCAGACCGCATACACGTCGGCGATTCGCATGACGCAGGAAGCGCTGCAGGAATTCCGCGTCAGCACCTCGAACTACAACGCGGAAATGGGACGCTCGAGCGGACCGCAGGTCTCGCTGATCACGCGCAGCGGCACGAACCAGTTCGATGGCTCCGGCTATTGGACGTTCCGCCGCACCGCGACGTCGACCAACGAATATTTCCTCGAGCTGTCGCAGAAGGCCTCCGGCCAGGAAAGCAAGCCGCCCAAACTCGACAAGGATATTTATGGCGGCTCGTTCGGCGGTCCGATTCGCCGCAATCGCCTGTTCTTCTTCGCCAACATGGAACAGTTGAAGGAACAGAGCGAGTCCCCGGTGGTCCGCAACGTGCCGTCGAACTCGATGCGCGACGGCGTGCTGATTTATCAGTGTGCGGTAGCGGCGCTCTGCCCCGGCGGATCCGTGCGCGGCGCGGCCAACAACCACACCGTGCCCGCGGGCTGGTACGGCATGACGCCGGCCGAAATCGCGGCCATCGATCCGCTCGGCATCGGGCCGAGCACCGCCGCCCTCGCCTACTTCAAGACCTTCCCGTCGCCGAACGATCCCGGTCGCGACAACCGCAACCTGATGGACTATCGCTTCGCGGCGCCGCTCGAGAACGACTTCTTCAACCTCATTACGCGCGTCGACTACAAGCACGCCGACAATCACAGCTTCTTCGCGCGCGTCGGCAAGCAGGACGACACCATCAACACGCCGGTGACGTTCCCCGGCACCGACCCGCGCCGGCAGCGGTTGTTCAATAACTGGGGCGGTGCCCTCGGCTACGACGCGGTGTTGTCGCCGACGATCACCAACAGCTTCCGCTACGGCTTCACCAAGATCGACGAGAACAATGCCGGCGTGACCGACGGCAACTACGTCACCTTCCGCTTCATCACGCCGTTCGACGGCAAAGGCGACACCAACACGTTCACCGACACCCGCCAGACGCCGACGCACAACTTCGTCAACGACCTGTCGTGGTTCAAGGGGCGCCACACGTTGAAAGCCGGCACCAACATTCGCTTCACGCGCGTGCCGAAGAACCGCTTCCAGTCGTCATATCTCAGCGCCACGGTGAACCCGTCGTGGGTCGCCGGCATCGGCCGCCGCAACATGCCGGGCAGCTCGTTCTGTACCGTGCCGGGCTGCAACCTGCCCGCCGTCGCGTCCGGATTCCAGGCCGGCTACGCCGATGCATGGCTCAACCTCCTCGGCGTGTTGTCGCAAGCCACCCAGCGCGCCAACTACAACCCCGATGGCTCACCACAGGCGCCAGGCACCGCCGTGGCGCGTGAGATCGCGTCGGATGAATACGAGTGGTACATCCAGGATGCGTGGCAGCTGCGGCCGAACCTCACCGTGACAGCGGGACTGCGCTACAGCCTCTACTCGCCTCCCTATGAAGTGAACGGCTACCAGGTGGCGCCGAACATCAGCATGGGTGCATGGTTCGATCAGCGCGTGCAGAACGCCGCCAACGGCATCCCCTCGAGCGCCAGTCCGCTGGTGCAGTTCGATCTCGCCGGTCCGAAGAACAACAAGCCTGGCTTCTACGCCTGGGACAAGAACAACTTCGCGCCGCGCGTTGCGGTGGCCTGGACGCCGAAGGAGCGTCTCGTCTTGCGCGGCGGCTATTCGAAGGTGTTCGATCGCGTCGGCGTCGGCCTGGCGACGAACTTCGACGAAGGCTTCGCGTTCGGCATGTCGACGACGATCAGCAGCCCGTTCGGCGCCGCTTATGAGAATGACCCGACCGCGCGTTTCCGCGACCTGACGACGATGCCGCCGCACATTCCCGCGGCTCCGGCGGGGGGGTTCCCGCAGACGCCCCCGCGCCGTGCCGGCATCATCACGCAGAGCATCGACGACACGCTGGTCACGCCGTCGGCGCACATGACGAGCGCGATCGTCGGCTTCGACATCAGCCGCAACTACACGATCGAGGGCGGTTACATCGGACGTTTCGGCCGCGACATGCTGATCCGCCGCGACATCGCCATGCCGCTCAACCTGGTCGATCCCGCGTCGCGCATGGATTACTTCACCGCCGCGCAGACGATTATCCGCGCGGCACAGGGTGCCGGCCTGACGTCGAGCTCTGCGGCCGCCGCGTTCGCCGGCCTGCCGGCGCTCGCCTATTGGGAGAACCTGTTCCCGGCCGCCGCCGGCGGCGGGCTGACCGCGACCCAGGCCGTCACGCGCGCCTTCATCCAGAATGGTCCCGACTGGATCACCGCGCTGTATGACATGGATACGTCGTGCTCGCCGGCGTGCAGCCGCTTCGGTCCCTACGCGTACTTCGCGGAACAGTACGACTCGCTCGCCGCGATCAGCTCGATCGGCCGCGCCAATTACAACGGCATGAACCTGACGCTGCGCCGCCGGTATGCGGACGGAATTCAGTTCGACATCAACTACACGATGTCGAAATCGATGGACATGGGCTCACAGGTCGAGCGCGGCAGCGGCTTCGGCAACTTCAGCAACGGCGGCAGCACCGGGTTCTTGATCAACTCGTTCGATCCGGAAGCCAGCTATGGGCTGTCGGACTTCGACGTGCGGCATCAGATCAACACCAACTGGCTCGCGGAGCTGCCGTTCGGCCAGGGCAAGGCAATTGGCGGCGGCGCCGGCAACGCGCTCAACGCGTTGATCGGCGACTGGTCGATCGCCGGGTTGCTGCGCTGGACCAGCGGCTTCCCGTTCAACGTCGCCAACTGCCGCTCGTGCTGGGCGACGAACTGGAACCTGCAGGGCAACGCGATGCTCGTCGATCCCGATCGCCTGCCCGAGACCGGAACCACGTTGAATGCGGTCGACGGCCGGCCGAGCCCGTTCGTCAATCCGCAGGATGCAATCAACTACTTCCGCCGCGCCCTGCCGGGTGAACAGGGTGTCCGCAACATCTTCCGCGGCGACGGCTACTTCAACATCGACATGAGCCTGAGCAAGGCATTCCGGATCGGCATCGCCGATCATCGCCTGCGCTTCCGCTGGGACGTGTTCAACGTCACCGACGCCGCGAAGTTCGACGTCAACCAGCTGACCAACACGCCGGACCTCGCCGGCTTCGGCCGCTACAACGGCACGCTCGCCACGTGCGACGCGCAAGCGGGCCGCTGCATGCAGTTCGCGCTGCGTTACGAGTTCTAACTGACGTGAGGCTTGGGGCTTGGGGTTTTGGACCCAGGCCTCAAGCCGCTCGTTTCGCCGCCTGCTCGCGCACCGTCTTCATCGCTTCACCCCACGCCACCAGCTGCTGCAGCATCGTGTTGAGCTCGGGCTCATGCCGCGCGTCCGGCGTAAACTCCGAAAAGTTCTTGAAATCGGTGAACAGCGAGAACATCACCTGGGCGCGCACGTCGGCGATCTGCAATTCG
>DASVFC010000625.1:0-3205 GCA_036380235.1 Vicinamibacterales bacterium | reverse complement strand
GCGGTAGTACAGGTCCTCCCTGAACGTGCGTTCGCGGACGGCGTCCTCCAGGTTCCTGTTGGTGGCGGCGATGAGTCGGACGTTGACGCGGATCGTCTGCGTGCCGCCGAGCCGTTCGAACTCCCGCTCCTGCAGGACGCGCAGCAGCTTGGCCTGCAGGTCGAGGCGCAGGTCGCCGATCTCGTCGAGGAAGAGCGTGCCGCCGGCGGCCATCTCGAACTTGCCGAGCTGCTGCCGGACGGCGCCGGTGAAGGCGCCGCGTTCGTGGCCGAACAGCGTGCTCTCCACGAGCTCACTCGGCACCGCGGCGAGGTTGACGGCGAGACCTGCAACCGTGACGCGCTGGAACACGAACGCGGCTATCGGCAGCAACACGATCTCCGCGCAGAGCGACGCCAGCATCAGCGCCAGCGGCGCGCGCCACCACACGGACGAAGGCAGCGTCACGCGCGTGACGCCGGCAACGATCGCGGCGGTGGCGCCGAACGTCAGCCACAAGCCGACGTCGGCGATGGCCAGCGGCGACGCCAGGAGGATGATCGCGACGGTAATGGCCATCGCGTGCTTTGGCGCCGTCCGCTGATCGATGACGCGCAGCGACAAATAGATTCCTGCCATCAACGTCGCCCGCAACACCGAGGCGCCGCCGCCGGCGATGTGCGCATACGCCGCCAGCAACGAAACCGCGGCACCGGCCGCCCACCCGCCGCGAATGCCGCCGGCCCACAACACGCCGAGCACCAGTCCGGCAAGAATCGCGATGTTGCCACCGGAGATCGCGATCACGTGATACGTGCCGGCTTCCTGCAGCCGCCGTTCAAGGTCGGGGTCGAGCGCGCCACGATCGCCGATCAAGATCGCGATCGCAATGGCGCCGGACTGCGGGTCGCGGGTCGAGACGTGTGCGTGCAACGACCGCCGTACCGACGCGCGAACCGCCGCCGCCCATTCATCGAACCATCGCCCGGAAGCTATGACCTGCACCAGCGCGGCGCTCTTGACGCTGCCGACGAGCGCGATGCCTCGACGGGCCAGCATCAGTTCCTGATCCGGCACGCCGTGATTCAGGTAGCGCGCCGGGCGGCGCAACACGGCGGGCATGCGGACAATTCGTCCGGCCCGCCATTGGTCCGCGGCGTTGGCGATCAGACCACCGGCCACCGTGATCGACACTGCGCCATCGATGGGCTGCGGGCACGAGTCGAGCCGCACGGATCGCAGCCGCACTCGCAGGTTCGCGCCGGCGTCTGTGACTGTCGCGTCAGCAAGCAAACGACCTTCGATCTCCAACGGCGTGTCGTGCCGCTCACCGCCGATAGTCTCAATTGCGAAGCCGCCGAGCTGCTCTTCCAGCAGTTGCCGGATCGGCGGGTGCAGCGCGCGGTACTGCTCCTCGGCGCCCAACAGCACGCAGACCGCGAATCCGGCAATCAAGGTGAATCGGATTGCGTAGCCGACATAGCCGCGGGCTGACAGCACGAACGACGCAAACACGCTGGCGCCCAGCACCCATCTCGCCGGCCACACCCATTCGGCGTCGAGGAACACACCCGCCGCCGCTCCCGCGGCCGCAGCGATGGCAATGTAAATGGACATGCCACGGCGTTCCTGCAAACGAGGGAACACCGCAAAAGTGGCGTGAATCGGAGATCTAGCGTGCCAACGTCGCAAGTACTGCGACGTTGGGAAGCTTCGCGACGCGCAAAAACCGAAACACGAAGAACACGAAGGACACGAAGGACACGAAGGCTTCTTTTTCTAAATGCCAGTGCTGCTTACCGGCACTGTCTTGAGAAAAGGATTCATCGTGTCCGTCGTGATTAACGGTGCCGCTAAGCGGTACCTACTGGCTTGCAGCTACGGCCGCGTAATAGTCCTGCAGTGCGCGGACGTCGAGGCCTTCGGTCTTCAGCGCGCGGATTGCTTCGAGCGCCGCGGCGGCGCCGGTGATCGTGGTGATGCACGGCACGCCCGCCATCATCGCGGCGCGTCGCACGGCCTTGTCGTCGAAGAACGACTCGCGGCCGTGCGGCGTGTTGATCACCATCGAGATCTTGCGATTGACGATCTCGTCGGCGAGGCTCGGCCGGCCTTCGTTGACCTTGAACACCACCGAGCAGTCCACGCCGTGCGCGCGCAGGTAGGCGGCAGTCCCGCGCGTGCCGATGATCTGGAAGCCGAGCTCGGCGAGGCCCTGGGCGATTGGCAGCACCTCGTTTTTGTCTTCGTTGTTGACGGTGATGCAGACCGCGCCCTGCTCCGGCAGGCGCTGCCCCGCCCCGAGCATCGCCTTGACATAGGCCATACCGAAATTGCTGGCGCCGCCCATCACCTCACCGGTCGATTTCATTTCGGGTCCGAGAATCGTGTCGACCCCGGGGAAACGCACGAAGGGAAACACCGGGCTCTTCACGAACACGCCCACCGGCTGGAGATCTTCGGTGACGCCGAGATCGGCGAGCGACCTGCCGGCCATGACCCGAGCCGCCAGCTGTGCCAGCGGCTGGCCGTTGGCCTTGGACAGGTAGGGCACCGTGCGCGACGACCGCGGATTGACCTCGAGGACGTAGACGATGTCGTCCTTGATGGCGTACTGGATGTTCATCAGCCCGACCACCTTCAGCGCGCGCGCGATCCGCCGCGTGTACTCGCGGATCGTGCCGAGGTGCCGCTCGGCCACCATGAACGGCGGCACCACGCACGAGCTGTCGCCGGAATGGATGCCGGCCTCCTCGATGTGCTCCATGATGCCGCCGATGACGACGGCACCAGTCGCGTCGGCGACCGCGTCCACGTCGAACTCGAAGGCATCCTCGAGGAACTTGTCGATCAGGATCGGGTTCTCCGGCGACGCGTCGAGCGCCTGCGACATGTACCGATCGAGCGTCACGACGTCGTAGACGATCGCCATCGCGCGACCGCCGAGCACGTACGACGGGCGGACGACGACCGGGAAGCCGATCTTCGACGCGACATCGCGCGCCTCTTCGCGGGAGGTCGCGGTGCCGCTCGCCGGCTGCGGGATCTGCAGGTCCTCGAGCAGCGCCGCGAAGCGCTTGCGATCCTCCGCGAGGTCGATCGAGTCGGGCGAGGTGCCCATGATGCGCACGCCGGCGTTCTGGAGCGCGAGGGCGAGCTTGAGCGGCGTCTGGCCGCCGAACTGCACGAGGCACGACACGTCGCCGCCGCCCGACCGTTCCTTCTC
>DASVFC010000624.1:0-6888 GCA_036380235.1 Vicinamibacterales bacterium | reverse complement strand
TGCACCCGCTGCACCCGCTGCACCCGCCGATGCACCCGCTGCACCCGTCGCACCCGTCGCACCCGCCGCCCCCGTCGCACCCGTCGCACCCGTCGCACCCGTCGCACCCGTCGCACCCGTCGCACCCGCGAACCTCCGATTACTCGGCGCATAAAGACCGAACACCGGCTTCTTCGCCGCCATCAACTCGATCATCGGGTTGACGCGCTTTGGTGCCTGGGCGACCGTTATGGCGCCGGCGGCGAAAAGCGCTGACAACATCAGGATTACACGTGCACGCATGAGCATCTCCCGCAGGGAGTATATGCGTTCCGGTGCTAGCATTCGAAGCGTGAAACTTCGCGCCACCCTTGCCTTCAGCCTCTGCGCCATCGCCGCCGCCTCGGCCGATCAGAACCAGCCGGTCTTCCGCGCCGGTGTCGAGCTCGTCACCGTTGACGTCGTTGCCACCACGCGCGACGGTCAACCGGTGTTCGATCTGAAGGCGGAAGACTTCCAGCTGTTCGAAGACGATGTGCCGCAGGAGATCAGGACGTTCCGGTTCCTGAATTTTTCGACGCCCGACCTCGCGCCGATTCTGCCGGCCGGAGTGGTCACCAACCAGGTCGAGCCGGGCGGCATCTTCGCCGTGGTGCTGGACGAACTTGGCTACCAGGTGGACGACATCCAGAACGTTCGCCGCACGGCGACCAGGTTCTTCACCGAAACGCTCGAGCCCAACGATCACGTCGTGGTCGTGCGCTCCGGAGCGAACTCCGAATTCACGCTCACCACCGATCATGCGCTGGCGCTCGACGCGATCTCGCGATCGAATGCGCGCCGCGAGCGAACGTTCGGGATCACGGAACCCGGATCCGATGAATCCGTGCGTGAGAGCACACCATCGATCGAAACGTTCGGCAGCGGCGAGAACGGGCGCAACAGTTTCCGCGTGCTGCTTGGCGTGATCGATCAGCTCAAGCACATCAGCGCCAGGCGCAAGGCGATCCTGTGGTTCAGCCGCGGCGGCGACCTGCCGCCAAACATCACCGAGTCGTTCGAGCTCGGCCGCCAGGTTGGCCGCGATGATGACGCTTTCAGGCGGATGATCGAGACGGCGCGCGCCGCCAACGTCGCCGTCTATACGATCGATCCGCGCGGCCTGCAGAGCGCCGCCGCCGACCTGACCCGCGACCTCAATCCGATGGACACCACGGCGCTGCGGGATCTCGCCGCGCTGACCGGCGGCCGCACCGTGCTCGGCAACGACGCCAATGGCATGCTCGAAAAGGTCGCGGCCGAAAACCGCGCCTACTACCTCCTGGGCTACGAGCCGAAAGCCGGCGACACTCGCCGAGCGCGTCCGCGCAAGTTGCGCGTCACCACGAGCGCGCCCGGGGTCACGGTGCTGCATCGCACGACGTTTCTGCCTGGATCGGAGACCAGGGGTAAGCCGCCGGAGTTGATCGGTTCGCCGCTGCCGGTTCGGGATCTGCCCATCCTGCTGGCGCCTGCAACGGTGGCCGTCGATCGATCGCGCCGAGGCATCATCGTGCCGTTCGAGATTGGCGACGACCTTGCCGAGGGCACGGTCGTAAAGTACAGCGCCATCGCTCTCGATCCAGGTGGGAAGGTCGTGTCACGCGCGGGCGGGCAGGGTCGTGCGAAGGAAGGCCGCGTCGCCGGCGAAGTTCGTCTCGCTGCCGAGACCAAAACGTATCAGGTTCGCTTTGCAGCGCAGGCGCAGGAACCCGAGGTCAACGGGCTGGCGTTCGCCACCGTTCGCGTGCCGCCCGGCAATACCAAGGATCCGGAATGCGGCGGCTTCGTGTTCGAGCAGCCGGGCGAAAAGCTCGGCGTGCGCATGCTGAATCCTGCCGAGCCCGTGACGATCTCAACCCTTGTCTCCGCTACCGGCCTCGACGGCACGGTGGCGCCGATCTCTTTTGCGCTCGGCGTCGCTGGTGGCCCGCCGCAAAAGACCTGGCCGGTGCAGCTCGCAGTCCCGTTGTCGAAGGGCCTGTATCGCGTGGCGCTGTCGCTCAAGCCGCCATTACCGCGCGGCAACCTCGAGATTCAGGTGCTGCGTGACGGGCTGTTGATGAACGACAATTGCGTTACGCAATTCATCTCGCAGTGAATCGATCCGTAAGGCGAGCCGGCGCTTGTTGCGTCGTGCTGCCGAAATGCGTGATCGCTGCGCTTGCAGCGACGTCGACGACAGGCCTTGGGCACCAGCGGTCCGAGAGCCTCTCACCGCATCTTGTGGGTTGGTCGATTCACCGCTGACGTTTCTGGTGAAAAATGGCTGCAGTGACGAACCAATTGGTGTGGAAACTGGTCGGCGTCGCTGGATTGACGATCGCTGCAGCTGGCTGCGCAGCGTCGGAGCGCCAGCGGCCAGTGTCGATGGGACCGGTCGCGACCGGCCCGGGCACGACGGCGGCGGCGCGGAAGTTCTCGAAGGCCGCCGACAACATTTCTCGGAAGCCGTCTTGAAGCGGCTGCTCAGCGCCGTTTTCTAGCGAGCGCGCCAATCAGGGTGTCGTCACTGGCGGCACGGCGAAGCTGCCGCCGAGCGCGAGATGCAGGTTGACTCGCTGGATGCGCTGCTCGGCCTGCATGCGCAGCAGCGCCGAGCGGGCCGAGCTCAGCCCGAGCTGGCGCTCTTCCACGAACCGCAGATCGGTGCTGCCAATCTTGAACTGCGTCTGCACCATCGTCAACGCTTGCTGATTGTCCGCGAAGACCTGCGCCAGGATCGTTTCCCGCTCGCGCGCGTTGATCTCTGCGGCGAGGGCCGATTCGACCTCGCCGAACGCGCGCAGGCCGACCGCGGCGTACTCGGCGATCGCCTGCTTCTGTTCGGCGGTGCGGATCTCGACCTGGGTCTTGAGCGCGCCGCCGCGAAAAATCGGCGCCAGCAGGCTGGCGCCCACGTTCCAGACCGGATTGTCGTGATCCTTGAGCACGAACAGCTCGCTCGAGATGACGCTGAGGCCGGTGGTCAACGAGATGGTCGGCAGCCGCGCTGCCTTCGCTTCATGAATCCGGTTGAATGCAACGGCGACACGACGCTCGGCCGCGACCACATCCGGCCGGCGTTCGAGGAGGGTCGACGGCAGGCCGCTCGGCACTTCGCCGGGAAACGACGGTAACTGCGGCGACGTCGTCGCTGCAGCGGCGGGATAGCGGCCAAGCAGAATTTCGAGCGCACGGATGGCGTCCGACTGTCCGAGTTCGAGCTGGCGCAGCAGGTCGCGATTACGGCCGACACCAGCCCGAGCAGAGTAGGCGTCGGCCTGATTGCCGACGCCAATGCGCGCGCGATCGTCGGCGACACGCGCCAGTTCCTCGTTGGCGCGAATCGTTTCGCGGGCCGCCTCCATCTGCAAACCGTACTCGGTTGCGAGAATCCAGGTCTTGGCCACGAGCGCGGCAATCGATTCGCGCGCGTAGGCGTAATCCAATGCCGCTGCCGCCGCCTGCGCGGCGCTCGCGGCCTGGCCATAACGGACGCGGCCCCAGAGGTCGAGCTCCCACGACGCGGTGAGGACGCCGCCCTGGAGGCCGGAACCATCACCGGACAGCTTGCCGCCGCCGCGGGCCAGCAGATCGACTGCCGGATACAATTTCGCACCCGCGAGCTTGGCGTGCAGCTGCGCCTGTTCGACGCGAGCGGCGCCGGCGCGGAGATCCGCGTTGTGGGCGATTGCTTCGTTGACGGCCGCCGTCAGTGCGGGGTCGTTGAACGTGGTCAACCAGCCGTCAGCCACCGGCGCCGCTCCCGCTCCGGAGAATTGGGCGGGCGCCTGCACGGCCGGCAGCGCCAGTTCCTTCAGTGCCGCCGCGTCCGGCGGCGCCTTCACCGCGCATCCTCCGGCGATCGATGCCAGCAGCGCTGCGGCCAGGGGAGGGCCGCTGGGGCGCCGAAGTGACGATGTACGAAACAGGCGAATCATGATGCGTCTCAATGCAAGCTGATGTGGTGCTTGATGATCAAGTAGTCGAGATAAGACGCGGTCCGGAGCAGCACTTTGCGAATGAGGTGAATTAGCGACAGGTGCTCGGTGTAGATCGCGGCCGCGCCACGGGCGCCAGCGGCGAGGAACACGCCATGGTCCTTTTCCGCGACGACCAGCTTGACCGGGAATCGTCCTGGGGGCGCCGCGATCGTCGTCATCGGCAGGTTGCCGGAGGCGTCGATTTGCCCCTGCGCCTGCGCCCAGATCACCGAATCGACGTGGGCCTTGATGATGCGGCCCGGGTAAGTGTCGAGCGTGATCTCCGCCTCGTTGCCTGACTCGACCTGGTGCAGCTCGTTCTGATTGTACAAGGCGAAGATCTGGTATTCGGTGTCGACGAACGTCATCACCTCGTTGAACGCCACGCCGGTGACGAAATAGCCGGGGCGCAGCATGACGTTGACCATCGTCCCGTTGCCGGGCGCCACCACCGTGGTCTGTTCGAGATTCCAGCGGGCGTTTTCCAGCTTGGCCCTCGTCGTGTCCGCTTGCGCCTGCGCCACGCGAATCTGCGCTTGCGCCGTGGTCATCTGCGCCCGGACGCCGGCAATCGCAGCGAAGTCGCCTCTGATCCGGCCCGACAGCTTTTCCCGCACCTCTTGTTCGGCCGCGCGCGCGGCCGCGATCTGTGCAGTCAGTTCCGAGACATTGGTTTGGGCCTGTTCGAGGTCGAAGCGGTTACCGGCACCGGTCGCGGCGAGCTCGGTGTTCTGGGCGACGCGTCTGCGCGCCAGTTCGAGCGACGCCTGCAATGATGCAATCTGGTTGGTCGCCTGATTGAGTTGCTCGCGGAGTTGTCGCTCAGTGGCCTCAGCATCGGGCAGGCGGGTCTCGGTCTCGCCGAAACGAGCGCGCTCGGCGCCGACCTTCGCCTCTTCGGAGATCAGTTGCGCCTCGAGCGCGCGAACCTCGCTCTCATATGGCGTCGGATCGATGCGAAACAGCACGTCGCCTTTCTTCACCGGCTGATTGTTCGCGACCGGAACTTCGATGACGCGGCCCTTGACCTGCGCGACGATCGGCACCACGTACTTGACCACCCTGACGTCGGTGGTGGTCGGCGCGAAGACATTGAGCGCGAGCATCGTCGCGCCGAGGCCAACCACCGGCAGGATGACGACGCCGACCTTCCACGGCGTGGTCCACGGCAGCAGCTTGAACTTGATGAAAATCAGCCAGACGAAGAACGCGTAGATGCCGAGGAGGATGATCTCCATTTAGCCGACCTCGTGCCGATTGCCCGCAGCCAGGCGCGATTCGAGCTTCGCCAGGTCCGCGCGAATGGCGTCCAGTTCGCTGGCCGGTACGCCCTGCTCTTCGAGGTCGGCGACGCGCTGGCGGATGTCGGCCGTTGGACTGCCCGGTTCGGCAATCCCATGTTCCTTGAAGTAGTCGGGATGCTTATCGGTGCCGTAGGCGAGCTTGTAGCCCACCGGCTTGGTGTAGGCCCACAGCCACGCGATCGGCCAGAGCAACCCGCCGAACACCAGCGAGAGCAGGCACAGCGTCTTGATCGCGTCCAGTTGTGGATGGTGCCGCTTGTGCGCGATCTTCTCCGGCATTACGTGCACCATCCAGAACAGCACGATCAGCACAACCGGCACAATGAACAGCGCGAACAGGGCGATGTAGCTTGCCATTGCATCTTCGGCTTCCGGCGACAGCAGCGAGGCTTCCGCCGGCGATGGTGACGCGAGCAACCAGAGAGCGGCAAGCACTCCGGGAAGACGACAAAGTGTTTGAGTCATGGGACCTGCAACCCGACCACAGCACGGACCATGCCAGCATGTTCATGCTGACCACTGACGATAGATCGCGATTGTCGGGCCCTGAGGTATCAAAATTTCGGTTCCCTGACGACATGCGGTGAGCACCGGTGCGTCTGTCCCCGAGTCCTTCTGGGCCGTCGGCTGGCCGGCCGTGGCATGGCTCCTGCTGTTCAGGCATTCCACGCATGACGATTCGAGTCCTCGGGTCGGTATCGTCGGCCCCGAAGGGGCGGTACCGGCACCGGTGCTGCCGGCCGTATATTCGCGCTTTCGCTCGCGCGGCGAGTGCGTGATGTGATGTTCGCCGCCGGCGCAGTCGGAACTCGCGCGGCCGATCGGGGATCGTGTTGCGCAAGGAGGAGCCGTGGAAACCGGAGAGACGTTCGTTGCGCTCGTCATTTATCCCTCGACCAAAGCGGGGCAGGACGACCAGGCCGAGACGCTGGTGCGGATGGCCGCATCGATCCGCCGCATGCCGGGATTTGTCGGCGGCCGCGTCTTTCTCGGTGAAGATGGCGAGAGCGTGATCAGCCTCGTCGAATGGCAAGATCGCGAATCGTTCGCCGCGTTCCGGCGCAGCGAATTCGGCCGCGCCGCGACGCAAGTTGCCGGCGAACTGCATCCGAAAGCGTACTGGCTCCGGCCGCATGCGTCGATCGACGCTCCCTGACCTCTAGTCGCGTAGGCCGTCGACTTGAGCGGCGTAGAGTACGGCGCCGACAAAATCGCGACGGCTGGGCCGTGTTTCATGCGGCGAAGTACAAAATCCATCTGAGGCGAATTCCGGCTGGCGCGGGACTTTTTGACGATCGGTTACGGCGGCCCGGCGTTGGGCGGGATCGTCCAAAGGAAGATGCGATGCTCGTTGACGCTGCGCGTTTCAGCGGGCTTCCAGCCGCCCATGTCCCAGACGTAGGACACCACCCGCGATCCAGCGGGCAGCTCCCTTTGCAGCTTCTCGCGTAGTTTCAGGTTTGGTCCTGGATGCAGGAAGAGCGTGACGACGGTTGCCGGGCGAACGTCAGCCGCATACATGTTGCCGAGCCTGAACTCGACCTTGTCCTCGACGCCCGCCTGACGCGCGTTGGTCTGCGCCTCCTCGACCAAGGCACGAT
>DASVFC010000623.1:0-5980 GCA_036380235.1 Vicinamibacterales bacterium | reverse complement strand
TGGCCAACACACCGGAACACTTTTTCGCCGCGCGCGAACACTATGCCGATCACTGCGCCAGTTGCCATGCCAATGATGGCAGCGGCAACACCGAGATGGGCCAGAACCTCTATCCGAAGGCGCCAGACATGCGCCTGCCGCGAACCCAGAGTCTGAGCGACGGCGAGCTGTTTAACATCATCGAAAATGGCGTGATGCTCACGGGCATGCCGGGCTGGAGCACAGGCACGCCCGAAGGCGAACGTTCGAGCTGGCAGCTGGTGCACTTCATCCGCCGCTTGTCGTCGCTGACGCCGGAAGATATCCAGGAGATGGAGCGGTTGAATCCGCGGTCGCGCGCCGAGATCGAGGAGGAAATCAAGGTCGAGCAGTTTCTCGAGGGCGGCGATCGAGCCCCGCAGAATGTCTCGCCACCTGATCCTCACGCCGGCCACAAGCCGAAGCAATGACCTACGCCGGTTCGATCACCTCGATCTGAGCTATCAGTACCGCGTTCGCGGGCACGACGCCAGGAATGCCACGATCGCCATACGCAAGGTTTGGCGGAATGCGGATCTTGCGCACGCCACCCACGCGCATGCCCTCCATGCCATAGAAGAACCCGGGGATCGTTCGGCCGCGGTGCATCTCGATCGTGGTGATTGACGCGCCGTCTGCTTCGCGCACCTGATGCGGCGCTTCCGCCCCTGGTTGGACGAGCGCGATCGGTTCACCCTTGTTGAGCCACAGGCGCAGCCGCACCCGATACCGCTTGCCGCGTTCCACGGGTGCCCTGGTACCCGGCGTGTCTTCGAGCGTCTCGATGCCGAGCGCCACGGCTAGAACGACGCCGCGTAATCGGCCATCGCCGCCTGCACGACCTTCAGGGCATGGTCGCGCTCGTAGACGCGATTGATCTTGATGACGCTCGCCTTCTCGCTCGGCACCATCTTGTAGGTCGAAAAGTAGTGCTGCAGGCGTTCGATTAACACCGCGGGCACGTCGCTCAAGCCACGCGCCTCACCCCACACATAGTCGTCCTGGAGGACGGCGATGATCTTGTCGTCGGCTTCGCCGCGATCGATCATCTGCAGCCCGCCGATGACGCGGCAGCGTACGATGATCTCGTTGCGGGTGATGGCGCGTTCGCTCAACACGCAAATGTCGAGAGGGTCGCCGTCGCCGCGCGTCGATCCCGGTGCCAGCCGGCAGACGCGCTCCGCGCAATAAGTGCGCGGGATGAAGCCGTACAACGCCGGATGCTGCGCCGAGGTCCGCTGCGGCCGATCGACACGCAGGTACCCCGAGACCTTATCCACCTCGTACTTCATCAGGTCGAACGGGGTGATTTCGATGTAAGCGTTCACTATATCTGGCGGCGCGGGCCCGACTTCGAGGCCGTGCCATGGGTGAGGACGAAACTGGAATACCGGAAAGGAAGACTTCGCTGCACGCTTCTTGGCCATCTGCCTCTAGCTTAAACCGTGCACGGCTGTCAGGCGATATACTGGGCTTGTGAAGCGATGGATCGTCATCGTCTGCGCCGTGGTCCTGGGCGCCGCTGCGCCGGCGCGCGCCTGGTGTGAGGCGACGTGCCTCGCGCCAACCGCGCAAGGCGAGTCACATTGCCCCTCGCACGATCCCGCAGACAGCACCACCACCGTCTCCTCCGCCGGGCCCGGCGAATGCCCCGTCCTCGAATCGGCGCGGCCGGCCGCGTCAGCGCGGCTTGATGTCAGCGCGCCGCTGGTCGAGAGCTACGTTCCTTCGGAAGTCCAGCGAGCATTCGCGCCGCTTTCGTCGCACCGCCCGCACCGCGCGACAACGGTTTTCGAGCGCTGCACTCCATTACGCATCTGATCTCCTCGCGTACGTAATCCAGCGGATCTCAAGATCCGCCTCTCGATTCACGTCACGTTCGCATTGCTTTTCGGGGAGATCTGTCTTGATATCACGTCGTACGTTTGTTCGAGGACTCGTCGTCGGGGGTGCCGCGACGGCATTCAATGGGTTCATGCCGCGCCTGGCGGCGCAACACGCCACAGCGCAGCAAACATTGCAGGGCACGTCGTTCGATCTTTCGATTGGCGAAACGGTGATGAACTTTACCGGTTCGCCGAGGATCGCTCAAACGATCAACGGCTCGATTCCCGGACCGCTGTTGCGCTGGCGCGAAGGCGATACGGTTTCGTTGCGCGTCCGGAATGAACTGGACGAGGACACATCCATTCACTGGCACGGCATCATCCTGCCTGCCAACATGGACGGCGTGCCGGGACTCAGTTTCCACGGCATTCGCCCTCGCGAGACCTACCACTATCGCTTCGCGGTAAAGCAATCGGGCACGTATTGGTACCACAGCCATTCCGGTTTCCAGGAACAACGCGGGGTATACGGCCCGCTGGTGATCGAACCGCGCGACCCGGATCCGATTGCAGCCGATCGCGAGCACGTCATCCTGTTGTCGGATTGGACCGACGAATCGCCGGAGCGCGTCTTCGTCAAGCTCAAGAAGCGCGCTGACTACTACAACTTCAACCAGCGCACGCTCGGCGACTTCTTCAAGGATGTGCGCGCGAAAGGGCTCGCCGCCACGCTCGCCGATCGAGGCGCGTGGGGCGAGATGCGCATGAACCCGACCGATCTCGCCGACGTCGGCGGCGCCACCTACACGCACCTGATGAACGGGATCACGCCCTCCGGCAACTGGACCGGCCTCTTTCAGTCCGGCGAGCGGGTACGGCTGCGGTTCATCAACGGTTCGGCGATGACATACTTCGACGTTCGCATTCCCGGATTGAAGATGACGGTCGTGGCGGCGGATGGCCTGCGCGTACATCCCGTCACCGTTGACGAGTTCCGAATCGCCACCGCGGAAACCTTCGACGTAATCGTCGAGCCCTCGGGCCAGGACGCGTTCACCGTCTTCGCACAGGCGATGGACCGAACGGCGTATGCCGCCGGCACGCTTGCGGTGCGCGACGGCTTGCGCGCGCCGGTCCCCGCCGTTGACGCGCGGCCCCTGCTGACGATGGCCGACATGGGCCACGGGCATGACATGTCCGCGCACGCGGGGCACGACATGCCGGGCATGCCGAAGCACGCACCGAGCGAAGCGGGCAACCCGCTCATCGACATGCAAACGCAGATGGCGGAATCGAAGCTGTCGGATCCCGGCATCGGGTTGCGAGACAACGGCCGCACGGTGTTGACGTATGCGGACCTCAGGAGCGTGTTTGACGATCCCGATGGCCGCGACCCCGGGCGCGACATCGAACTGCACCTCACCGGCCACATGGAAAAGTTCGCGTGGTCGTTCGACGGCATCAAATTCTCGGACGCGGCGCCGCTGCTCCTGAAGTACGGCGAACGGGTGCGCATCATCCTCGTCAACGACACGATGATGACGCACCCGATTCACCTGCACGGCCTGTGGAGCGACCTCGAGAACGACGCAGGCGAATTCGTCGTGCGCAAACACACCATCGATATGCCGCCGGGCAGTCGCCGCACCTATCGCGTGCGCGCTGACGCCCTCGGCCGCTGGGCCTACCACTGTCACCTGCTCTTCCACATGGAAGCCGGCATGTTCCGCGAAGTGAGGGTCGACGAATGAGCAGGCGTCTACTCGTCGCCATGCTGCTGGCGCTCCCGACGCTGGCCGCGGCGCAGCCACCCGACCCGCATGCCGGGCACGTGATGCCGGCAGCGCCGGCTCAACCCGGCAACCAGAGCCCGCCGGCAATCACCGCAGTGCCACCGATCACCGATGCGGATCGCGCGGCCGCCTTTCCGGACGTGCACGGCCATGCCGTGCACGACAACATGTGGAACTACAAGGTGCTGTTCGACCAACTCGAATGGCAATACATTCACGGCGCGCAGGGATTGCGATGGGATAACAAATCCTGGGTCGGCGGCGACCTGAACCGCATCTGGGTGAAGACCGAGGGCGAGGCCGTCGACGGCGTGGTCGACGATGCAGAGGTGCAGTTGCTATATGCGCGATCGTTCTCTCGCTGGTGGGACTTGGTCGGCGGCGTGCGTCACGACTTCCGTCCCAGCCCGCAGCACACCTGGTTTGCCTTCGGCATCCAAGGCCTGGCGCCGCAATGGTTCGAGGTGGAACTGACGGGATATGTCGGCAGCACCGGTCACACCGCGGCGCGCGTCGAAGTTGAATACGAGATGCTGATCACGAATCGCCTGGTACTGCAGCCGCTGGTCGAACTGAGCTTTGCCGGCAAGGATGATCCGGATCGGGGGATCGGAGCCGGGTTGAGCACCGGTGAAGTCGGGTTCCGACTGAGATACGAAATCCGCCGCGAGTTGGCGCCGTACTTCGGCGTGGTGTGGCACCGGAAGTTGTTCGGCACCGCAGATTTTGCCAGCGCCGAAGGCCGCGACATCGGTGGCTGGCACATCGTCTCGGGCCTCCGGACGTGGTTTTAGCCACTTGGTGGCGGTAACGGCGCTGGCACAGCAGCGGTCATAGTCGAAAGCCTGAAGGGATGAGGTAATCCGGCGGCTGGGCTTGACATATAGGGGGTGGGGGTATATCTTATAGGCGTAGGGGGTATGTATGAGCCAGGTGGACAAGACATTTCTCATCAAGGGCATGTCATGCGGAGGGTGCGTGAACGGCCTGACGCGCGTGCTGAAGACGGTACCGGGCATTGAACCCGTGAAGATTGAAGTGGGCAAGGCCGCTTTGCGGCTCGACAGCGACAAGGTGAGCACCGACGCGGTAAAAGCTGCCGTGGCACGCGCGGGATTCGAACTGGTCGGGGAGGCGTAATCATGAGTCCGCTCGACTGGGGTATTGCGGCGGCGGCAATCGCTCTGATCGTCTTGACCAACTGGTACTTTCTCGGACCGAAGAAGAAGGCTGTGGCCACGGCGAGCGGCGGCGTGGTCGATCTGACCGTGCGTGTCGAAGGCGGCTACTCGCCCGCCGAGATCGAAGTGCCGGCGGGCAGCCGCGTACGCATGACGTTCGACCGGCGCGAGAACAATCCCTGTTCCGACGAGCTGGTGATTGCCGATTTCGGCATCCGCCGTGACCTGCCGGCATTCAAGAAGACGATCATCGAACTGACAGCGACACCGGGTCGACACGAATTCACGTGCGGCATGGGCATGCTGCACGGTGCGTTAATCGCGAAATAGCGAGGACGCCATGGTCTCGACAGAACAGTCGCAAACCCTCAACCCCTCGGACCCTCACGCCCTCAAGATCACGCTGCCCGTTGAAGGCATGACGTGCGCGGCGTGCCAGGCCAACGTGCAGCGTGCGCTGACGGCCGCACCCGGCGTCAGCAAGGCGGCGGTGAACTTGATGATGCACGAGGCCACCGTGCATTACGACCCGTCGGCCACATCACCGGGCAAGTTGGTGGAAGCAATCAACGATACCGGCTACGTGTCGCGCGTGCCTGACGCAGACGCCTCGTCCACGACTGCAGAGGACGATCGCGAACAGTCCCAGGCGCGTGAGTACGCGGAGCTGCGGGGGAAAGCAACCGCCAGTCTCGTCCTTGGCGCGGTCGCGATGATCGTCTCGATGCCGCTGATGAGCGGCCCGCACGGCGGACACTCCAGCGATCCGTTGATCGCCTGGACCATGCGTGTGTTCGACGCGCCGTTACGCGCGGCGGTGCCGTGGCTCTATGCGATTGATCCCGAGGCACTCAGTTACGCCCTGCTGGCAGCCACCATCGTGGTAATGGCGTGGGCGGGACGCCACTTCTACGTTCGGGCGTGGAAGGGATTGCGTCATCGCACAGCCGACATGAACACGTTGATCGCTGTCGGCACCGGCGCCGCGTTTCTGTATTCGGCGGCGGCGACCGTTGCACCGGGATTGTTCGTCACCGATGGCGCTCGCCCGGACGTCTACTTCGAGGCCGTCATCCTAATTATTGCGCGGGTGCTGCTCGGCAATGCCATGGAAGCGCGTGCCAAGCGCAACACGACGCGGGCGTTGAAGCAACTCGCCAGG
>DASVFC010000622.1:0-6418 GCA_036380235.1 Vicinamibacterales bacterium | reverse complement strand
CGCTCCTCAGTACAACGACTCATGCAGTCGATCGAGCATGATGCGCGTTCGCATGAGCAGGAGGTTCGTGTCCTTCCACGCATCGCGAAGCAGAAAGTTGTTTCGGAAGCAGATCTCGAATTGCGTCTCGAGCTCGCCGTGCGAGCCCATGGCGATTGAGACGTGGTTCTGATACGCCGCGCGGCGGCCTTTGCGTTTCCAGCCTTCGGCAATGTTTGAAGGAATCGAGATCGCCGCCTTGATCATCTGGCGGCGCAGATCGAATTCGAGCCGCGGTAAAACGCGCCCGGCGCGGAAGACGTCGTCGACGAGATCCATCGTCAACATCCAGACCTCGAGATCGCGATACGAATTGATTGGCGCCATGCGCGTGGCGTAGGCATGGCCGATGCCAGCGCGTCAACCGCACATTCTCGCGAAATTGCGAAGAATCCTCACCTACCGCGCGAGCACCAGGTTCCCGCGCGGGTAGCAACTACCCAGCCCCGTCCGACGTCGGTTCCCCCTCTGATGTCAGTTCCCCTCTGATGTCAGTTCCCCTCTGAATTCAGTTCCCCTCTGAATTCAGGTCCCCTCTGAATTCAGGTCCCCCCTCTGATGTCGGATTCCCCTCTGAGGTCGGGCCCCCTCTGAGTTCGGGCTCACCCCCTCGCGGCTTTGATAATCGCGTCCATGTGATCGAGATACTTCTCGAGCGCGCGTCGGCCGGATGCGGTCAGCTTGTAATCCGTTCGCGGTGTCCGCCCGGCGAATGTCTTTTCACACGCCACGTAGCCTGCTTCTTCGAGCTTGCGCGCGTGTACGCTCAGGTTGCCGTCGGTGGCGTTGAGGGACGCTTTCAGATCGCTGAACGACATCTGTTCGGCAGCCGCCAGCGCGCTGATGATGCCAAGGCGCATCCGATCGTGGAGCAGCCGGTCCAGGTTCGTCGCGATCTCAGGACCCTTGACCCCTCGTGCTGAACCTTCGTGTTGGACCTTCGTGTTCAACCGCCGCGCCGCGCTTGTTCTAGCCACCGTGATTCCTCGCGATATATGTGCCGAAGCCGATCTGCAATCCGCCGAAGCCCGCCGCCAGCCACACGTTGCCCCATTCAGCGGGCGTGAAGATCGCGGCGATGCCGGCCGCCATGAAACAAATTCCGACCGCGCGCACGATCGGCACACTGAACATCCCGCCGGTCAAGACACCTGCGCCATACAACAGCAGCCAGGTGGGCGCCATTACCGTGAAGTTGCCAACGGCCCACAGTGCATAGGTGATCGCCGCGCCGGCCACGAAAGGCGCCGCCATTCCGAGGGCAAATCGGCGTCCCGACGCGCCGGTGAGCGGCACGCCGCCCCGCCGCGCTTTATGCGCCATCGTCAGCATTCCGATCACGGCCGCCACCGCTGCGGCACCGAGCCATGTGATCAGCCACCGATTTCCGGTCGGCTGCGCCGCCGCGAGCATCGCCGCGGCAATCGCCACCACGCCCATTCCGACGCCGCCCTTGCCGGGGATGGCCGTGAACGTGGACGACCGCTCCATGGTGCTGCGGATGAAACGCAGGTTTTCTGCTGCGTGCGATCCGATGGATTCCGGGGACGGCGCCACCGGATGGATGATACCGCGATCACTTTGAAAGGCAAAGTATGAGGCGACGCGATGCGTGCCGACGGTGTCTCACTCGCGCACCGCACGGCAGCCGTCATGTATACTGATCCGGTTATGACGTCGCTCCGAAAGCGCAGCTATAAGCGGGCCAAAACCGGCGCGGGGAGCGGACGTCTGTAGAAACCAGGCACCTGACGGTTTCGAGCACTCGCAACGCACCCGCCGCGGACGAACCGTGAGCGGGTTTTTTATTGGGACAAACAGTGGACGCGATTGAAGTCGGCGTATTGGGCGCAACCGGGGTAGTTGGGCAGCAGTTCGTCTCCCGCCTGGCTCGCCATCCGTGGTTTCGCTGCACCTGGCTCGCGGCGAGCGAACGGTCGGAAGGCAAGGCCTACAAAGCCGTTGCCCCGTGGCGGCTCGCGACGCCGATCCCTGGCACTTCCGCCGATCGCATCGTCAACGCGTGCGTTCCAGGAACGGGGCCCAGAGTTGTTTTCTCGGGTCTCGATGCGTCGGTGGCTGGAGAGATCGAAGGTGCGTTCGCCGCCGCGGGACACATCGTCGTCAGCAACGCGCGGAACTTTCGCATGGATCCGCTGGTGCCGCTGTTGATTCCGGAGGTGAACCCCGATCATCTCGAGGTGCTCGACGAACAGCGCGCACAAAAGAAGTGGGGTGGCGCCATCGTCACCAATCCGAACTGCTCGACCGTTGTGCTGGCGATGGCCCTCGCGCCGCTGCGCAAGTTGCAAATCAAGTCGGTCATCGTCTCCACGATGCAGGCGGTGTCCGGCGCGGGGTATCCCGGCGTGCCGTCGCTCGACATTCTCGGTAACGTGGTGCCTTTCATCGGCGGCGAAGAAGAAAAGATGCAGACCGAGACGCTGAAAATTCTCGGCAGCGACAATGGCCGCACGCCATATCCTGCGGCGGTGAGCGCGCATACCAATCGCGTGCCGGTGCTCGACGGTCACACCATGACGGTGTCGGTTGCTTTCGAGCAGAAGCCGTCTGTCGCCGACGTGATCGACGCGATGCGCACTTTCACCGGTCGCCCGCAGGAGTTGAATCTGCCCAGCGCACCGCAACCGCCGCTGGTGGTCGCCGAGGAACAGAACCGGCCGCAACCGCGACTCGACGTCGACCTCGGCGGCGGCATGACGGTCACGATCGGCCGCGTCCGCGAGTGCCCGGTGATGCACGCCAAGTTCGTCGCGCTGGGTCACAATACGGTGAGGGGCGCGGCCGGCGCCGCGATTCTCAATGCCGAGCTGATGCACGCGGAGGGATTGCTGCAGTGAAAGTGATGAAGTTCGGCGGCACGTCGGTCGCCGATCAGCCCGCGATTGAACGCTTGATTGCCCTCGTCCGCGCCGAGCGGCAGGCCGAAGCACAAACGGAAGGCGGCGACGCGCGCGGTCCGGTCGTCGTTGTATCGGCGCTGTCGGGCGTCACCGATCGATTGCTCGGGGTCGCGGCGCTTGCGGGCTCCGGCGATGTCGAAGGCGCGCGCACCAGCCTGCAGGATCTCCGCGCGCGGCACATCAAGGTGTCGGAGGTCATTCGCGACCAGGCCTTGCGCGGAACCGTGCTCGATGCGCTCAATCTCGAGTTCGATGAACTCGAACGCGTTGTCTCCGCGCTTGCGGTGTTGCAGGAAGTGTCGCCGCGCTGGATGGATACGCTCGCTGCCACCGGCGAGATTTTAAGCAGCCAGATTGTGGCGGCGGCGCTGACATCGCACAAGCTGCTCGCCACCTACGTCGACGCTCGGAAAGCTGTCGTCACCGACGGCGAGCACATGGCCGCCGCCCCGAAGTTCGAAGAAACCACCGCAGCGTTGATGGCCCATGCCGATCCGCCGCTCGCGGCGGGACGGATTCCCGTACTCGGCGGCTTCGTCGGCGCCACCACGTCCGGAGTGACAACCACGCTCGGCCGCGGCGGCTCGGACTTCTCGGCGGCGATCGTCGGCGCGTGTCTCGGCGCAGGCGAGATTCAGATCTGGACGGACGTCGATGGCATGCTCACCGCCGACCCCCGCATCGTCAAGAACCCGCAGGTCGTGCCGCATCTCTCGTTCGCTGAAGCATCGGAGCTCGCATACTTCGGCGCCAAGGTGCTTCACCCGTCGACGATCATGCCGGCCGTCAGCCGCAACATCCCGGTGCGCATTCTCAACTCGCACCGCGCCACCGCGCGCGGTACGTTGATCACCGGTGAACGGCCGAAGACCGATCGGCCATTGACCGCGGTTGCGTCCAAAAAAGGCGTGACGGTGGTCAACATCACCTCGACGCGCATGCTGATGGCACACGGCTTCCTGCGCCGGCTGTTTGAAGTCTTCGAACGCTTCAAGACGCCGGTCGACGTGGTGACGACGTCGGAGGTCACTGTTTCGGTGACGATCGACGATGCCCGCCGCCTGCCGGCGATCATCGAAGGGTTGTCTGGTTTTGCGCAGGTCGATCGCGAAGACCACATGGCGATCGTCTGCGTCGTCGGCGACGGGCTTCATGAAGATGCCGCGCTGGCCGCACAGGTGCTCGCATCGGTCGGCGACGTGCCGTTGCGGATGTTGTCGCAGGCCGCATCGCGCCGCAACATCACGTTTGTTATCCGTGAACCCGATTTGCCGAGGGCTCTCGGCCGCCTGCACGACAAGTTCTTTGCCACGGTGAGCGCAGGCTGATGCGGATCCTGCTGCTCGGCCACGGCCGGATGGGCACGCTCGTTGAATCGCTCGCCCCTGCTTATGGCGCTACGGTCGCCGGCGTGATTGACGAGCACTCGGGTCCGAACGCGATCGCAACGGGCGATTTCGCCGACGTTGATGTGGCGATCGACTTCACGCTCGCCGAGGCGGTGCCAAAGAACCTGCCGCAGTTGGCCGCTCGCCGCATCAACGTTGTCATCGGCACCACCGGCTGGCAGTCGCACGAAGCGGCGATGCGCGACACCGCCGCGAAGGCCGGCATCGGGGTGCTGGCGGCGGCGAATTTCTCGCTCGGCATGAACATCTTCCAGCTGGCCGTTGAGGAAGCGAGCCGCAACTTCGCGCGGCATCCCGAATTCGGCGCCTGGATTCACGAATTGCATCACACGATGAAGAAGGATGCGCCGTCGGGGACCGCGCTTGCGCTCAAGTCCGGAATGGAGCGCGCCGGCTACGCGAGGCCGATCGACGTCTCCTCGACGAGAGTCGGGTCGGTGCCAGGCACGCACACCATCGGCTTCGATGGCCCGTCGGAAACGATTGCGTTCACGCACACGGTACGCGATCGCGCCGTGTTCGCGCGCGGCGCGCTCGCCGCCGCGAAATGGCTGATCGGCAGGCAAGGCTGGTTTTCAATCAGGGACATGCTCAGCGATGGCAGTCAACAGTCAACAGTCGGCAGTTAACAGTTGCATATGAGAACTCCATTCACAGGCGTCGGCACTGCTCTCATCACACCCTTTACGAAATCGGGCGCGCTCGATGAAGCTGCTATCAAGCGGCTGGCACGCCGGCAGATCGACAACGGCGTGCACTTCCTGGTGCCGTGCGGCACGACGGGCGAGACGCCGACACTGAACGCCGCCGAGCGCCGCCGCGTCGTCGAGCTCGTGCTCGAAGCCGCGAACGGCGATGTCCCGGTGATGGCGGGGGCGGGCGGATACGACACGCAGGAAGTGGTGCATCTATCGAAGGAGATGCAGAGCATCGGCGTGCAGGGCCTGCTGTCGGTGACGCCGTATTACAACAAGCCGACGCCGGAAGGTCTTTATCGTCACTTCTCGGCGATCGCCGAAGCCACGTCGCTGCCGATCGTGCTTTACAACGTGCCCGGCCGCACCGGTTGCAACATCGATGCGGCTACACTGGCGCGGCTCGCCACCATTCCTCGCGTCGTCGGGGTCAAGGAGGCGTCGGGCAACATCCAGCAGATGGTCGAGATCTGCCGCGCCGTGCCGGCAGACTTCCTCGTTCTCTCGGGTGATGATGCGCTGACGTTGCCGTTGATGGCCATCGGCGGCCGCGGCTTGATCTCGGTGGCATCGAACACGGTGCCGGCCGAGATGGCGCGGATGGTGGAAGCGGCGGAACGCGGCGACTACGCCACGGCGCGGCAGCTGCATCACCGTCTCGTGCCGTTGATGCTCGGCAACTTCGTCGAGTCGAATCCCGGTCCCGTGAAGTTCGCGATGGCACACCTGGGCCTGTGTGAAGAGGTCTATCGCTTGCCGATGGTGTCGCCGCGCCCGGCGTCACAGGAAAAGATTGTGGCGTTCCTGAAAGAGCTGGACCTCCTGAAAGGCGTTCATTCATGAGCGGGCCGCAGTGGATCTGAAGTCCACCATTGAAGCCCTCGCAACCGCGGGCGCAAACGCCGACAAGTCCGCGGCGCGCGCCGCGTTCGATGAACTGAAGGACGCGCTCGAGCTCGGCACCGTGAGATCGGCCGAGCCCGACCCGGCCGCGCCCACCGGTTGGCGCGTCAACACCTGGGTGAAGCAGGGCATCCTGCTCGGGTTCCGTTTCGGCGACCTGGTCGACATGTCGGCGGGCCTGCCGTTCTCGGACAAGGATACGCAGTCGGTGCAGCGCTTCAGCCTCGACCGCAACGTGCGCCTCGTTCCCGGCGGCTCGGCGATCCGCGGCGGCGCCTACGTGGCGCGCGGCGTGATTTGCGTGCCGCCGATGTACGTGAACATCGGCGCTTACATCGGTGAGGGCTCGCTCGTGGATTCGCACGCGCTGGTGGGATCGTGCGCGCAGATCGGCGCGCGCGTGCACATCAGCGCCGCGGCGCAGATCGGCGGCGTGCTCGAGCCGGTC
>DASVFC010000621.1:0-4110 GCA_036380235.1 Vicinamibacterales bacterium | reverse complement strand
GCAGATCGCTTTCGACAGCCAGGATTGGGATCTCGAGCATCCTGCGGAACGCGTCGTCGCGCACGTTCGACAAATGCGCTCGTGCTTCTTTGGCCGTCTTGTCAGCCTCGGCTCTGCGTCCCAGCTTGTGGAGGGTTGTGGCGCGCTGCGCCAGGCCGTCAACAATCGCCGCATCACGGCCGGTGGCCCGCGCCTCAGCGACGACGGCCTCGAGCATGACCAAGGCAGCTTCCGGATGTTCGTCGCGAATTGAGAGCGCACCCGACAGCAGGATGGTGTAGCGAAACCGCGGCGACCGCGACACGTTGAGGCCGGCCAGTGCTGATTGGCGGTGGCGCCATTCAGAGACCGTGTCACCAAGAAGATCGTGAACACCCGACAACAGGATGTGCGCCATCGAACCTTGCTCGACGTCACCCATCCGTTCAAACGCTGCGAGGGTGTCTTCGTATGAGCTCTGGGCTTCGGCGATCCGACCCTGGCCGTAGGCGATGAGGCCGCGGAACCACGAGCACCGAGCCGACGCGTAGCCATAATTGCGTGTGCGCGCCGCCGCCAGCGTGGCGGCGAAGCTGGCGTCGGCCTGCTCCTGGCGGCCGCCTACAAAATCGATCGCCGCCAACTGAATGTCGGCAAGGACGCTGAACGGACTGGACAGCGCGACGAATTCATTGCGCGCCACTGGCAGCAACTTGCCGGCTTCGTCGAAGGCGTCGCGGTTGAACAGGCTGCTGGCGCCCGCGAACGTCTTGTGCGCTTGCGCCAGCCGCCGTGTCGTGTCCCTGCTTCCGCTGCGGACGATGGCGGTGACGACATCGTTGTAGATGGCATCACCCGTCACCCGGGCCATGGCATCGGCCATGAGACGCAAGCGATCGAGTTCGGCATCGCCCCTGTCGCCGGCGAGCACCGCGTCCGCCCACGCGACGATGAGATGGTTCTCGATGAAGTTGCGCGCTTCGGTGGTTTGTGCGCGAACTGCGGCATCCGCAGACGACGAATCGATCTGCTGCTGGAGCCGGCCTTCAATCTCCGCCCAGGCGGCGGCCGGCGTCGGCTTGGAAAGTGCTTCGAGATGCTTCCGGGCTTCGTCCGCCCACGGCGACGCACCATCGCGACCGAGATACTCCGCCCATGCGAGCTTCGCCTGATCGGTCAGCTGCAATGCGCTCATGGCGAGCGCGCGGTTGAACCACGCTTCGTGCAACGACGGATCGAGGCGCCGGGCGCGGTCGGCGGCCGCGAGCGCCCGCGGCAGATCATCCGGACGCAGGCCGAGCCGCGCCCGTTCGAGTTGCACCGTCGCCGCATCGTTTAAATAGCGCGGGTTCGCCGGTTGCTGGCGAGACGCCGCGAGCAGCAACTCCGCGGCATCGTCGTAGCGGCGTTCGAATAATTGTGCGACGCCAAGCGCGTGGAGCCGCGACGGCGTTGCCAGCTCGCCGACAGACTCGCGAATCCTGCCGGCCGTCAACAGAACACCATCGGTCCCGGAGGCGCGTACGTCTTGCCCCCCAGCAGACGCAGCATCCAGCGGAGCATGCGGGAGCCCCCCTGTCAACCGTCCGAGAACCGATCGATGTTCGCCGACATTACCGGCAAGACCCACGAGCCCCGTGTCGCGATCGAGCCACGGCTTCAATAAAGACGGCGCGGCCAGAACGGCGATCACGGCAGCCGCAGCGAGCGCGCCGCTCGCCACCGCCCGCCGCGATACGAGCGGAGTGGCCTCCGCAGGCTCGGCGGTATGCGGCAGCGCGGGCGCGATCTCCGCGACCGTTCGAACGACCCCGGCCAACTGTGCGGTGCACTGCGGGCAGGAGGCGAGATGGCGCTCCACACGCGCGCGCTCCGCCAGGCTCAGGCCATGGTCCACGTACGCGGCCAGTACCTCAGATTCCAGGCAACCGCTGGCGTGCATATCAACCATCTCGCTTGGATAGACGGACAGGCCCCAGAAATTTCTCAACCTCCGCGCGCAGTAGGGGCGAAAGGGCAAGGCTCGGGTGACCGATGAGGCCGGACACTTCGCCCGGATCAAATCCCGAAAGTGACAGCGCGGCACGCAGATCTTTCAAACCGCGGTCGATGCGCCTGTGAACGGTCGGAACCGACGTCTGGAATGTCTTCGCGATGTCTGCAACGGACATCTCATGATCAAATCGCAAGGCGATCATCACGCGATCCTGCGCGTGCAGTGCCGCGAGGGCCGAGGCCAACGCCTGTTCGAGTCGCTCGAGATCCTGTTTTCGCGCCGCATCCGCCACCCAGGCTTCGGAAGTGTCGTCGGCTGTCACCCCGGCGGCGGCCTCTTCTCCCACTTCAACCGTGCGCGTGCGAACCGGCAGCTGGTTCCACATTGCACGCAGTTGGCTGGACGTCACTTCGACCGCATGGTCGGTTCGCAGAATCTCGATTGCTTCTTCGAGGGTGTGACCATCCCGGTGGGTCAGGCATTCGAGAGTGACAGCCACAGGACCGAGTCGCTCGGCCATGGTCGAGGGGCGCCAGCGGCCCCAGCGTTCGACGCAGAAATCGAGTGACAGCCGTTCGAGAACGGCAGCCAGGTAAGTCCACAGAGAGCTGCGGCCCTGGAACTTTCGCAAAATTGCGTAATCGTGTTCGACGAGCCGCAGCCGCACGAAGCTCGCAAACTCGTCCTGCTCGATTGCGGACAAGTGTCGGCGCCGTCCAGTCGTCCGCACGATCTGGTCAATCAGATCGAGATGGTCGAGTAGCAGCCGTTGATAATCCACGCGATTTGGGGGATCCCGACCGATATTCGTTCGGTTTCCGCGCGAACACAAGCGGTTGCGCCGGGTCGAGAATTTTTTCTGGCGTGGCCGTCTATGCGATTGACAACCACAGTGACGGCTGCGGTGCGTTCATGTGCGCCGCTGTCACGTGAGCTACGAGCATTGCACAAGTTCGCACTGGTAAAGCGCGCAGAGGGAAGCGAGTTAGTATGGCAGTGAGTTTCTTCGGCGGACCAAACGGCGCGGGCAGCCGCGTGTGGTCGGCGGGCACATTCGTGACGGAACAGCAGGACAAGGAAAAACTGCGCGCGCGCATTCGCGAGCTCGAGGCATTGTGCACGGACGTACTCGTGGCCGGTGTCGATATCGGGTTGCCGCAGCATTTGCTCAACCAGTTGTGGGCTGCCGTAGGGCATGGCGAAACGCCGCATGCCTACCAGGTTGATCTGCCACCGACGCCACGCTCGGCCGACGCCAGGACCGAAGTTGCCCCAATTCCCACCGCCGAAACGAAACCGGCGAAACGCGCGCCCCTCGACATTCCCGACATTCCGTTGACCACCAATCCGCTGACCGCCAGCACGGACACGCGGCCGAGGCCGCCACAGGCGGAGCTCAAGGCGCTTGCGGTGAAGAAGATCGTCGCCGTGGTCGATGACGATCCGATGATGCTTGACGTGCTGGCGCGGATTCTCCAGCGCGAAAACTACGAGTTACTGATGGCGAGCGGCGGGCCCGAGATGATGGAGAAGCTGGCCGCTCACGCCGGCACCATCGATCTGCTCGTGACCGATTACGCCATGCCCGACATGCAGGGCCGCGAGCTCGCCGACAAGGTGCGCGAGCGATTCCCGGCCGTGAAGGTGCTCTACCAGACCGGGTTCAGCGACATGCTGTTCGAAAACCGCGTCGAGCTGGAAGACGGCGCGGCGTTCCTCGAAAAGCCGTTCACCGCGCGCGGCCTGCGAGAGGCGGCTCGGCTGGTGCTGTTCGGCGCTATCAACCCGTAACAACCGCCCGGCTGCCGGTTGACCTGCGCCCGGGTGCTTCGGCCTCAGCCGCTTGAGGGCGCACGCCACGGCGTCCCGGTGAGGCCTATACTGATCGGGTGAAAGGTTTGCGCTTCGTCGTCGGCTTCCTCCTGTTCGCCACCGCCATTTCGGTGGCGGCGATGCTGATGTTGTACCTCGTGGTCGGCCAGGAGCCGACGGTGCCCAACCGCGCCACGCTCGTGCTGCGGCCCTCTGGCGACATTCCGGAAATTCTTCCCGACGTCATCCTCGGCGCCGGCGAACTGACGGTTCGCAACTACGTCGAACTGATTCGCAAGGCCAAGGGTGATTCTCGCATTTCC
>DASVFC010000620.1:0-2135 GCA_036380235.1 Vicinamibacterales bacterium | reverse complement strand
GATCGGACAGGCCGGCAGGGAGGCCGAACGCCTGCATGTAGGTCTGCATGATGCGCAGGTTGTGCGACCTGGCCGGAGCCGGATGGCCTTCCGGGCTGTGCTGCACGATGATGTCGTGGCATCCGGCCCGGCGGGCGGTATCAACGGCGCGGTGCACTTCGGCAATCGTCGCCCGTCCGGTGTCGATCACCATGGGCAATCCCAGACCCGCGGTGTACCGAATCAGCGGCACGTGCGTGAGATTCGACGATGCGATCTTGAGGCCGGCGGCGCCGTGTTCAGTGGCGAAGCGCGCCGCCTTCATGTCATACACCGACACCACGAACGGGATCCTGGCGTCGCGGCACATCGCGAACAGCGGGATGTAATCCGCCGTCTTCATTACCTTGCGTTCGATCAACTCGCGATAGTTTTCCTTCTTCACCCCGCCGCCCTTGCTCGCATAGGTCTCCAGCGTGTCGCCGGGCAGGCAGATTTCCGGGTCGTCCAGGATTTCGGTCTTCAGCACCACCGGTTGTTCCGGCACCTGGTCGCGGCACTCGATGATGCGGCGAATCAGCTCGCGCGCTGGCTCCGGTCGGCCGTTGAAGAAGCTGCCGATTTCGGCGAAGAACAGCGGCGGGTGGTCGGGCCCGACGGCAAATCCGCCGAGCGTCATCGTCCTGATCATCGTGGGTCCTCTACCGGCGTGCGCGCGAGCATGAAATAGTGATCGACGAGCAGCTTCAAGCCATTCGTCAGCTGTAACGGATCCTTCTCGGTGGCCAGCGTCCAGGTCCGCACTGGATCCAGACGCGGCTCGAGCCGCCCGTTGAAGCGGAAGCGCTCGACTGTCAGCTCGGCGCCGAGCGAGGCTACCAGCTCGCGAATGGTTTCGATCGCGAACACGTTCCAGCCGGTCTCCCACGACAACGCCACGCCGTCACGACGCTTGCGATGGCGGATTACCGTATCGACACCGTACTCGTTCAGCGGCGACAATACAGCCACGATCCCGCCCGGCGCGGCCGCGCCGAGCAGGTTGCGCCAGAACGTTTCGATCTCGGCTTCGTTGAAGACGGATGCCACGCCGACGGCCGTCACCAGGCGGAAGCGCCTGGCGAACTCCGCCGGTAGTGACAGCGCCGAGGCGCGAATGAACCGCGCCGCCGGCACGTTGGCTTTAGCCCGGTCGATCAGCTCGTCGAACACGTCGACGCCGGTGCTACGAAGGCGCGGATAACGCGACGACAGGAATCCGATCAACTCTCCGGTGGCGCAGCCAATGTCGAGATGCTCGCCGTCGGCGCCGGGCAACAACCGATCGACGTGGGTCGCCAGTGCGGTGAAACTCTGTTTCGGTTCCGCCGACCAGCCCTCGCGGATGTAATGATCGAAGTTGCGGTACGGCGCGTCGCTCACGGGCGGTGCCTCTGCATCGTCAGATCCGCGAGCGCGAGATCGAGCTCATCGTCGATGTCGATGCTGCGCTGGGGCGGAACGATCACGCCATGACACGGCCGCAGATAGAAACGATCGTGGGTGAGGAAATCGTCGACGCCAATCGCATAGACGGCGCCATTCTGTCGGAAAACCTCTCGCAGCGTTTGCCGCTGCGCTTCCATGTCGTGGTCGGTGGTGAACGGCTCGACCAGGTCACCGCTCAACACCACGGCCTTTCCGGGATGGTGATCGACAGGTGTGATCGTCATCGCGCTACGGGCCGTTCCCGTGAGCACTGGCTGAAGGCACGCATCGATGTCGGCCGCAATACGCAACGGCGATGTCGGCTGTAGTAATACCACCGTGCGATGGCGCCCGGGGAACGCCATCAATACGTGTCGTACCACGCCATTGTTCTGCGCGGTATCGGTCGCCAGCTCCGCCGGGCGCCTCACCACAATCGCGCCATGCTCGGCCGCGACCGACGCAATCTCATCATCTTCGGTGCTGACAACGACCGTGCTGACCAGCGACGCTGCGAGGGCGGTGCGGATGGAGTACGCGATCAGCGGCAGGCCGTCGAGCATCCGCAGGTTCTTGAGCGGCAGGCCTTTCGATCCACGACGTGCCGGAATGACGGCCAGTACCGAAGTCGCGTGATCGTTCATCGCTAAAGGTTTGATAACGTCGCTAAACGGCCGAACCCGGAGCTG
>DASVFC010000619.1:0-2367 GCA_036380235.1 Vicinamibacterales bacterium | reverse complement strand
AAACCCGTCGGTGACCGTCGCCGGGGGCGTGACAGTTGGGAGCACTCGATCCATGCTTGCAACGGCCCTTCCAAAAATGTACGGATGTGCCGCCGATATGCTAACCCGAGATAACGCAACCAGTTAGCGAAAACCTCGGGTGCGTGCCGGCGGCGCGGCACTGACGACTTTGCGCGGTCGGTGACGATTCGGTGATCACTGGCGCTGGGTGCCGCGGCCGGCCAGCTGGCCCAGGAGCGTCTTCACCGCGGTTTCGATCTGCGTGTCTACGCCGCGCGCGGTCTCACCCAGTGCCCTCGTGACGGGCACGTCCACCGGCCGCGGCCGCATCTCCATGTCGGTGCCGTCGTTGGCGGTGATTCGAATGCCCGGGACCCGCAGGATGGAGCCGTCCATCAACGGCACGTTCGAGGTGTAGATGATCCATCCCGAAGTCGGCTCCCCAACCACCGTGCCCAACTTGAGCGAGCGATACCCCTCGGTAAAGTCTTCCGCGTCCGACAGCGAGTGCTGGTTGGTCAGCAGGATGGTGGGGCGCTCCAGCGCCCGCTGACCGAGCAAGCTGCGCGATGGAACGGCAGCATCGCCGCGGCGGGTCATGTTGAAGAAGCTGCGCCGCGACAGCACGTCAATCGCATAAACGTTGACGAACCCGCCGTTGTTGTTGCGCACGTCGATGACGATGCCGTCCTTGCCGTGGTTGTCGGCGTCGAGATCGATGAACAGCTGCTCGAGCGAAGGCGCGCCCATGTCGATCATGTGCGCGTAACCCAGGCGCCCGCCGCTGAGCGTCGTGACCAGGGTGCGATTGTTCTCAACCCAGGCGCGATATCGCAATCCTTTTTCGGTTGCGAGATTCACCGGCCGAACCGCGACCTCGCGTTCGGCGCCGCTCCCGTTCGACAAGGTCAAGACCACCCGCTTATTGATCGTGTGCTGCAAACGCTCGTCGATATTGGTCGTGGCAGTCAATCGCACACCGTCCACGGCGGTGAGCACATCACCGGTGCGGACGCCGGCAACAGCGCCGGGACCGAGCGCAATGACTTCACCGACACGCAGCCGCCCCGAGGCCGCGTACTCAAGAGCGTCGAAGCCCAGCCCCAGCCTGCCGGTGAAGGGCGCAGCCGCCGCGCCCGGCGGCGGATTGAACCCAAGATGCGATGCGTTGAGATCGCCGATCATCAGCAGCGCGACGCGGCGGAATTCATCGGGCGTTGCGGTGCGCTGCACGCGCGCCGCGTAGCTGCGGCCGCTCTCGACCCAGTTGACGCCGTTGTGGCCGGCATCGAAAAACTGATCGTTGAGCATCCGCCACGCCTGCTGAAAAACCGCGCCGCGCTCGCGCGAGAAATCGACATCCATTTCCGCGGTGAGATCCAGCGGACGGAGGCGACGTTCCTCGATGGTGATCGACTGCGGACGGCCGCCGTCGAGAAAGTAGATTTCCTTGCCGTCAGGCGAAAACTGCGCGGCGTTCTTGGCGCCTGGCGTTGACGTCAACTGTCTTGCGATCGCCGGTTCGCGTGACAGTTCGTCGATCGAATACGTGTAGAGATTGGTCTGGCCGCCGACATTGGCGGTGAGCAGAAGCATCTTGCCGTCAGGGCTGATCAGCTGATCCTGCACATCCAGACCGATGGGCAGCAGGCTGAGTCGGCGGCGGATGTCGTCCCATACCGGCGTGACCGCGGCTCGCGCCCGCACGGGGAGCGCCGGCTCGGGCGAGGCCGACGGCGCCGGCTTGGCCGTCTCCGGCTCGAACAGGCCGCGGAAGCGATCTTCGCGGAACTTCGGCGTCCGTAAGATCAGGTCGACCCGCGCCACTTGCTGAACCTCGGTGCGCTGCCCTGTCACGAACGTGAGAAACGTGCCGTCTGGCGACCAGCCGATCGTGTTGATGTTGGAGTTGGCGAGGAAACTCGCCGCCTGCGACCCTTTGCTTTCAGGAGCGGCAGACCACACGTGCACGTTGGTGAATCCTCGCGGCCCGACCGTGGCATACGCCAGCCACGCACTGTCGGGCGACCAGGCCATCCGCGACGTGCTCTGCCCTGGAAAGAATCCCGACGCCACCACGCGCTGCTGTTTCGACTCGATTGACAGAACCTTGAGTTGCTTGCGGCCTTCGACGAATGCCACCGCTTTCGCGTCGGGAGATATCGACGGCGCACCCAGCTCGCCGTTGAATGAAGTCAGGATCGTCTCGCGTCGCGCGCTGACGTCATAGCTGATCAGGTGGCTGGCGGCATCACGATCCGACACAAACAACAGCGTGCGGTTGTCGGGCGCCCAGGTGACGCCGAAGTCGCGACCGGGCGTGGTGGTGATGCGTTCGGCGTCGCCGCCGTCGCGCGAGGCGCCGGC
>DASVFC010000618.1:0-7389 GCA_036380235.1 Vicinamibacterales bacterium | reverse complement strand
GACTTGAAAATCGTGACGTCGCCGTCCGCGCCGCGTCCAGGGACGCGGCCGAGCACCAGCTCGCCAAGCTCGCCGCGCACGTGCGACTTGTCGAAGAGGCCGTCATTGATGTTCATGACGACGTCGCCGGATTCGACCAGTGCGGCGGCGCGCGAATCCACGTAGAGGCGGCCGCGCTTGACCAGTGCCGGCGCCATCTCGCGTTGATCGGGGCGGCAGGCGCCGACGCACATCACGTGGGCGCCATCGGCAACCCACGGGCTTTCCACCACCGGCGTTTTCGACGCTGTTGCAAGGACGATGAGATCGGCGCCGGCGACGGCGGCTTCGGCGGACGCGGCATCATGAATCGGGATGCCGATGTGCGGGCTCATGTCGGCGATGAACTGCTCGCGGCTTTGCTGGCGCGGCGACCAGACGCGAACGTCCTTCAACTGGCGCACGTGATGCAGCGCTTCGAGATGGCTGCGCGCCTGCACGCCGCTGCCGATCAGCGCGAGCGTTGATGCTTCGGCCCTGGCGAGGAAGCGCGCCGACACCGCCGACACCGCGGCGGTGCGCGCTTCGGTGATGTAGCGGCCATCCATCATCGCGATCAGCGATCCGGTATCGGGATCGAAGAGCAGGATGGTCGCGAGATGTGACGGCAGACCCTTGGTGTGGTTTTCGCCGAAGACCGTCACGATCTTCGCGCCCATACTTCCACCCCACGACGCCAAGTCCGCGTCGTGGGGACCCCGGCCCGGCTCCGGAATATACGCCGGCATCAGCCCGTAATACGCCTTGGTCGGGCCGACGGTCAGCACCGTGCGAACGGGCTGCAAGACCTCACCCGCCGAAAACTTCGCGAGCGCCGACTCCATGGCGGGGATGAGGTCGGCCATGGGCAGCAGGGAATGCACGTGCTGTTCTGTTAAGAGGCGGAAGTGTTGGGCCACGGATGCCACCGATTAAACACTGATTAAGCTGCGATTGGCGACGCGAATGGTGTTTGCGTGAATGGCAATAATGTCATCGACGTCGCTGGCGTAACCGCCGCTCATCGTTACCGCAACCGGCAGTCCCCGTGCGCGGCATTCTGCGAACACAAGTTCGTCGCGTTCGCGCAGGCCGGCAATCGTCATTTTCAGCCGCCCTAACCGATCGCCTTCGTACGGATCGGCGCCGGCAAGATAAAAGACGAAATCCGGCTGATGCCGGTTCAACACGTCATCGAGGTGACGGCGTAACAGTCCCAGATACTCGTCGTCGCCAGTCCCGTCGGCGAGCGCGACGTCGAGGTCGCTGACTTCTTTCCGAAACGGGAAGTTCTTCTCGCCGTGCATTGAAAAGGTGAACACAAAATCGTCGCCGGCGAAGATCGATGCGGTGCCGTTGCCCTGGTGGACGTCGAGATCGACGATCGCGATTCTGCGCCCGTCGCCATCGCGTTGAAGCACGCGCGCGGCGACGGCGACGTCGTTGAACACGCAAAACCCCTCGCCGCGATCGGCAAAGCCATGATGCGTCCCGCCGGCCAGATTGGCCGCCACGCCTTCATCAAGGGCGACACATGCCGCGGCGATTGTGGCGCCAACCGATCGCCGTGAACGCTCGACCATCTGCGGCGACCACGGAAAGCCAATGCGCCGCTGCATCTCTCGCGGCAGCGTGCCATTGGCCACCGCATCGACGTAAGCGGGGTCATGAACAAGCCTCAGGTCTTCCCACGCCGCGGCTGGCGCCTCATGCAGATCGTGCGGCTGCACGATGCCCTCAGCCAGGATGCGCTCGCGCAGCCCGGAATACTTCGCCATCGGGAACTTGTGCCCCTCCGGTAGGGGCAGCACGAAGTGATCCGAATAAAAAGCCTTCAAGGCCTCAGATTAAACTGTTCGGAAGTGATTCATCGCATCAAAACCATAGATGCTCATGCCGCCGGCGAGCCGTTACGGCTCGTGATCGACGGCCTCCCCAGTCCCGATGGCCGCACCATGCTCGAAAAGCGCGCGTGGGCGCAGAAGCGGCTCGATCACCTGCGCAAGGGCCTGATCCTCGAGCCGCGCGGTCATACCGACATGTATGGCGCGCTGTTGACCGAGCCGGTGACCCGCGACGCGCATGCCGGCATACTGTTCATGCACAACGAAGGCTGGAGCACGATGTGCGGCCACGGCATCATTGCCGTGACGACGATTGCCATCGAGCGCGCGTTGATCTGGCCCGGCGCCGGCGTAAAAAGTCAGAACTGCGGCACGCATGCCACCAAGCCCACGTCGGTGGACATCCGCTACGACACGCCGGCGGGGCTCGTGCACGCGCGCGCGCACCTGTCGCATTACGGCGACTCGGTGCGGGTTGAATCGGTCGCGTTCCGCAACGTCGCCTCGTTTGTGTTCGAACCGTCGTTGATGGTCGCGATCAACGGCCGCAAGATTCCCGTCGATGTCGCCTTCGGCGGCGCCTTCTACGCCATCGTCGATTCCGAGGCCGCGGGCATTCCGATCGATCCGGCGCACTTACCCGAGCTGCGCAGGCTCGGCATGTTGATCGCGCGCGAGGTGGAGAAGTTGCGGCGGGTCGTGCATCCGAACGACGCCGGCCTCGAGGGGATTTACGGAACCATCTTCACGGCGCCCGCGCAACTGCCAGACGCGCATCTGCGCAACGTGACGATCTTCGCGGACGCCGAAGTCGATCGCTCGCCGTGCGGCACCGGCACCGCGGCGGTGATGGCGGTGCTCAACGACATGGGCTTGTTGTTGGATGATGTGCCGTTCGTGCACGAGAGCATTGTGGGGACGACGTTCCGCGGCAAAGTGATCGAGCACGTCGTAGTCGGGGAGAAGACGGCGATCGTCCCGGAGATCGAAGGCGCCGCGTGGATCACCGGCGAACACACGTTTCTGATCGACGGCGATGATCCACTGAAGGCAGGGTTCAGGCTGTAGGCGAACCAGGCCATCGGGCCATCGGGCCATCAGGCCATCAGGCTATCAGGCCATCAGGCCATCAGGCCATCAGGCCATCAGGCCATCAGGCCATCAGGCCATCAGGCCATCGGGCCCTCAAGCCTCAAGCCCCAAGCCCCAAGCCCCAAGCCCTCACCTACCAGCCGATAGCCAGTCCGTCCTTCCGCAGATCCGATCCACCCAGCAACACTCCCGTACGAGGATCGATGAAGACCGCCTGGTAGCCGCCCATCTGGCCGCGGCCCTCGCGAATGGTGTGGCCCTTACCTTCGAGCGCCTTTCGCACGTCGGGTCCGATGCCGCTTTCCAGCGCCAGGCTCTGGCCCATGTGGCGCATGCGCGCCGCATCACCCGCTTCCTGCACGTGCATGCCGAAGTCGACGAAGTTCGCCACGATCTGCGCGTGCGCCTGCGCCTGGTTGTCGCCGCCCATCACCCCGAAAGACACCCACGGCTTGCCGTCTTTCATGATCATCGCCGGCACCAGCGTGTGCAGCGGCCGCTTGTGCGGACCGATCTGGTTGGGGTGACCGGCTTGCAGCGTGAAGCCGGAACCGCGATTGTGCAGCGTGATGCCGGTTTCGCCGGCCACGAACCCGGCGCCAAAGCTGGCGAACAGCGACTGGATGAACGAGACCACGTTGCCCTGGCCGTCTGCGGCCGCCAGGTAGATCGTGTCGCCGTGATCGTTGCCGGAGAAATCGCGCGTGGGTCCGTACTCCTTCGCGGCTTTGTTCATGTCGATCTCCTTACGCCGCTGCGCGGCGTAGTCCTTCGACAGCAGCTTCTTCAGCACGTCCTTGTTCATGTGATCGCGGTCGGCGAGGAAGGCGCTGCGATCCGCAAACGCAATCCGCTTTGCTTCCGTTACCACGTGCAGGTAATCCGCGGTGTTGTGGCCAAGCTTCTTGATGTCGAAGCCTTCCATGATGTTCAACATCTGGAGTGCCACGAAGCCTTGCGTGCTCGGCGGCATCTCGAGCACGTCGTAGCCGCGGTAATTGACGGCGATGGGCTCCACCCAGTCGGCCTTGTGTTCCGCGAAGTCGCGCATGTCGAGCAGGCCATTGCGCTGCTTGATGTCGTTGACGATGGCGCGTGCGATCGATCCCTTGTAGAAGGCGTCGCGCCCTTCCTTGGCGATCACTTCCATGGACCGCGCCAGCCGCGGGTTCGCGAAGATGTCGCCTTGTTTCATCGGCTTGCCGTCCGGCAGGAACGTCGCCGCGGTGGCCGGATCGCTCGACAGGGTCTTCAGGTTGTCCTGCCACTCGTCGGCCATGAGTTCCGCAACCGGGAACCCGTCCTTCGCGAACGCGATCGCTGGCGCCATCGCCTTGGCGAGGCTGATGGTTCCAAACCGCGTCAGCAGCTGGTGCCAGCCCTCGATCACGCCGGGCACGTCTACGGTCAAGACGCCGCGACCCGGCATGTCCTTGAGGCCGCGCTTGGCGAATTCTTCCGGGGTGGCGGCGTACGCTGATCGGCCGGTGGAATCGAGACCGTAGACCTTCTTGGTTTTCGCGTCGTAAACGATCGCGAGCAGATCGCCGCCGATGCCGTTCATGCTCGGCTCGACGACCGCGAGCACCGCGGCGGCCGTCACCGCGGCGTCAATCGCGTTGCCGCCTTCCTGGAGGACGCGCAATCCGGCCGCCGACGCCAGCGACTGGCTGGTCGCGATCATGCCGTGACGGCCGACGGCAGGCGACCTGGTGCCGCGGATGTTGCCGGCAGGGCGATCGCCGGGTTGGATCTGTTGGGCGGAAGAAGAAGACATGATCAGGGCGGCTCCTACGAGCGTCAGCAGCAGATGGCGCATATTGCCTCCATGGCGGCCGCCATTGTGGCAGAAATTCCAGCAAAAACCCCGTGTTCAGTGCCAGACCCCTTTACAATTCGGAGATGGCAATTCGCGAGAGGGTGGCGCAGCTATTGGCAGAGATGCCGAAGACGGCGCAATTCCCGTCGCAGGGCGGCACGCTGTTCGTCGATCTCGAACGGCGTGAGACCGCGACGGCTTACACCCCTCTGCCAGTCACGCGCACCGTCCTTGCCGGCCGCGGCGCGAACATGTATTACCTCTACCGTCTCCTGGACGAGTCGCTGTCGCCGCTCGATCCAGACGTGCCGATGATTTTCGGCTCGGGCCTGCTGACCGGCCTCGTGCCGAGCGCCGCGCGCGGCAACTGCACCTCGTGGTCCCCGGAGTCCGGCGTGCTGCTCGACTCCAACGCCGGCGATTACTTCCCGTCGTTCCTCCGCATGAACGGTTTCGATCACATCGTCCTTTACGGCAAGGCCGCGGCGTGGACGATGATCGTGATTCGCGAGGGCGTGGTCAGCTTCGAGGACGCCACTGCGTATGCGGGCCTCGACAACATCGATCTGCGCGAGGCGATCGCGAAACACATCGCCGGTACCTGGACGCGCAACCTGGCGATGGTGAACATCACGAGGGCGGGTGAGAACGGCGTGCTCACCGCTGGCGTGATGGCAGGACCGAAGGCGATCTACGCGCGTGGTGGTCCCGGCGCGAAGATGGGCGCGTTCCGCCTGAAGGCCATCGTGACGATGGCACAGACGCGCGAGTTTCCGACCGCCCAGCCGTATAAGCCCTACAACCGCGTCATCGCGCAGAAGCTGCTGGGCACGTCGGTGGTCAAGAATGCGCTGTCGAAGACCGGAACGCCGTTTCTCTATAAGCCAAGCCGCCTGCTCGGCGCGATGGGCACCAAGAACAACCAGGAAACGACGTGGACGGAAGGCCTCGACGCGCAGCACTTCGACGACTTCCGCCCGGGCATGGAAGGATGTTTTCGCTGCCCCGTGAACTGCCGGCCGTTGAACGACCTCCACAAGGCCTCGCCGGATAAGTATGACAAGGGCGACGGGCCCGAGTACGTCACGCTCGGGAAGTTCGGGCCGAACCTCGGCATCGACAGCGTCGAAGCCGTCGTCCGCCTCAACAACATCTGCAACGATCTCGGGCTCGATACGGCCTCGACCGGATCGTCGCTGGGCTGGGCGTTCGAGCTGTATCAGCGCGGCATCATCACCACCGCGCACACCGGCGGCATCGCGCTCGAGTGGGGCAACGCGCCGCTGATCGAGCAGTTGCTGTTCATGATGGCCACGCGCGAAGGGTTCGGCAACGTCCTCGCCGACTCGACGCGAGCGGTGGAGAAAGGTCACTATCCTCCGGAAGCCTTGAAGTATCTGATGGCGGTGAAGAACCTTGGCCAGAGCGATCCGCACGATGCGCGCATCCTCAAGGCTTTCGCGCTCGGCCTCGCCGTGGCGACGCGCGGCATGGATCATCTTCGCAACCGCGTCACGCTCGAGATCAACGCGCGCATCAACGACAACCCGGCGTTCAAGCACGAGCTGTATGGCGGTCCGGTGAGCGCCGAGCCGAACAGCTACGTCGACAAGGAACGCGCCGTCCGTGCCTGCGAGAACATCTATGCGGTTGGCGACTCCGTGGGCATGTGCCGCTTTACGACCAAGTTGTTCAACAGCCCGTCGCTGCCGGGAATCGAAGAATTCCGCGAGCAGCTCGCGAACGTCACCGGGCTGCAGTTCTCTGACTCCGAGCTCGACCAGTGCGGCTTGAACATCATGGGCGTGGAGCGCTTGATCAATCACCGGCTCGGCGTGCGCCGCAAGGACGACACGCTGCCCGAACGGTGGTTCGAAGAGCCGAACCCGTCCGGACCCTATAAGGGTGAGAAGATCGATCGCCAGGAGTTCGAGGCGATGCTGTCGCGGTTCTACGAGATTTCGCGGCTGACGAGCGAGGGCGTGCCGCAAGATGCGTGGCGGAAGGAACTGACGACGGCGCTGGGAGTCTAATCATGGCCATCACGGTGAACTTCCCGGCGGTGCTGCACCCGGTTGCGGGCGAATCGATCGTCGTGCGTGAAACGGTCGCCACCGTCGGCCAGCTGCTGCAGGCGCTCGAGCGGCTCAGGCCCGGCCTCTACAAAGAGCTCGACGATCCGCTCTACAACATTGCGGTGAACGACGAAATCCTCCTGCACGCCGTTGATGCGCGGCAGGTCCACGACGGCGACGTGGTGGAGATCATCCCCAGCATGGCTGGTGGGTGATGGGGCGCGCCGTCGGGGCAAACGTTCGCCGCAAAGACGGTGATGCCAAGGTCACCGGTGCGGCCCAGTACATCGACGATTTGAAATTCCCCGGGATGCTGTACGGGGCGACGGTTCGCTCCACGATCCCGCGCGGCCGGATTACCCGTCGCCGCATCAATCTCTCTTCAGCATTCATCGCCGCCGACCATCGCGACATTCCCGGCCGGAACTACGTGGCGCTGATCGAACCCGATCAGCCGTGCCTTGCGGCGGACGAGGTCAGGCATGTGGCGGAGCCCATCCTGTTGATCGCCCATGCAGACAAGCAGGCGCTGATCGGCATC
>DASVFC010000617.1:0-6211 GCA_036380235.1 Vicinamibacterales bacterium | reverse complement strand
CTCGAGGCGATACAGCGTCGCGTAGAGCGATGCCATCGTGAATCGCACCGCGCCATCCGATCGCCGTTCGATCTGCCGGCCAATCTCGTAGCCGTGGTGATCGTCCTCTTCGATGAGCGCGAGGATGAACAGGTCCGCGCTGCCTTTCTTCGCGGCGTCGATGGCGGAACGGTCGAGCAGCAGCTTTGTCATATATAGGAAGACTGAATATCGGCTTTGACGGAGCCGGTCCGCAAAAGGTTGGGAGTGGCCGGTAACGGACACCTCAATTCCGGGCAGGGACGTATTCGTCAACGCGGCCGTAAGATCCGGCCTGAAATCACGGGTACGCGCCTTGCTCTATGCGGCCGGCATGATGAGCGATCTGCAGTTCGCGTGGCGCGCACTCTGGAAGAGCCCGACCACCACGGTCGGGGCGATGCTCGCGTTGGCGCTCGGCATTGGCGCCACGACCACGATGTTCGGTTTGCTGAATGCGGTGGCGTTGCGTCCGTTGCCGTATCCGGAGTCGCACCGGTTGGTGGAGTTGTGGGGCAACGTCGAGCGACAGACGGTTGAGCGCCGCGGCACCTCGATTCCCGACTACCTGGATTGGCGCGCCAGGAGCAAATCGTTCGACTTGATGGCGGCGTGGTCGCAGTTCGGCTTCATCCGTTACGGTGCCGGCGCGCCCGAGCGCCTCAACGGCGAAGGCGTCGCCGGTGACTATTTCGCGATGCTCGGCGTCGACCCGCTGGTCGGGCGAACGCTCAGCGTCGCAGACGACGATGGCAAGGCGCCGCTGGTGGCGGTAATCGGCGAGCGATTGTGGGAGCGGACGTTCGGCCGCAGTGCCGACGTGATCGGCCGCTCGATGCAGCTCAACACCAATGTCTTCACCATCGTCGGTGTCGTCCCAGCAACGTTCAGCGGCCGCACGGACACGAGTGAAGTCTGGGTCTCGATGATCGCAACGGCCTCGAACGATACGCGCGAAGATCGCGGTGGCCGTGGGTTTGCGGCGCTGGCGAGGCTGGCGCCGGGGGTGTCGATCGAGCGGGCACAGGCCGACATCACACTGGTCGCCAAGCAACTGGAACAGGCCTATCCGAAGACCAACGACAAGCGCGGCGTTGAAGTGTCCCCGCTCGTCAACGAAGTATTCGGTCAGATTCGTCCGGCGATCGCGTTGCTGTTTGGCGCGGTCGCCTTCGTCCTGGTGATCGCGTGTGCGAGCGTCGCCAGCCTGCTGCTGGCACGCACGGAATCACGCCGGCGCGAGTTTTCGCTGCGTCGTGCCATCGGCGCTGATGAACTTCGCCTTGTCCGGTTGATGTTGTCGGAGAGCGCGTGGGTGGTGCTGCTTGGCGGCACGGCCGGGTGTTTGCTCTCGCTCTGGGCGGGCGATGCCTTGCTGGCGTTGAGCCCGGTGCAGCTGCCAAGTTTCGCAGCGCCAGGAGTCGATTGGCGCACGATGTTGTTCGTGGTCGCGCTCGGTGTGTTGACCACGGTCGTGATCGGATTGTCGCCTTTGCGAACGATGCGGAACTACTCGCTGGCGCAGGATCTGCGTGAAGGCGCCGTTGAAGCGCGCGGTGGCGGCGGCGGTCGGACGCTGCAGGTGATCGTCGCAGGTCAAGTCGCGATCACGGTGATGCTGCTCGTCGGCGCAGTGCTGTTCGGCCGCAGTTTCGCTGCGCTGGCACGATTCGATCCCGGGTTTGCGCCGGAGGGCGTGCTGACGATGCGCGTGCAACTCCCCGTTGATGCGCGACGCGATGCCGGTGGCGCCGCGCCGCCCGCTCGGGGCGGGCCGGCTCAAGCTAACGATGCGGGCGCGCCGGCGATGACGCTCCTGGAAGATCTGCGCGGACTTCCAGGCGTCACGCAGGCCGCGCTCGCATCGTTTGTTCCGCTCGCCAATAGCGGCGCCGTGTTCTATTCGGCCGAGGGCATGGGCGCGGTCGATGCGACCAACCGCCCGCGCGCCTATATTCAGCGCGTATCGCCTGGTTACGTCGAGACGCTTGGATTGAGACTCGTCGATGGCCGCGCGTTCGCCTCAACCGATCTGGGCGCGTCGAACAACAACGTGTTGGTGTCGCAGGGGCTCGCACAGCGGTTCTGGCCCGGCGAGAGCGCGATCGGCCGACGCATCAAGATCGGCGACCAATCCGCCGAGAACAAGAATCCGTGGTTGACCATCGTCGGCGTGCTCAAGGAAGCGAACCTGCGCGGCATCCCGCAGAATCCAACACGCGACCCCGATATCTTCCTGCCCTTCAACGATCGCGCGCGCGCGTTCGCGGTTTTGTTGCGCACCGATGGCGACCCGGGATCGTTGGCGCGTCCCGCTGCCGACGTGATGAGCCGCCGCGAGCCCGGCCTCGCCACGTTCGCGGTGCAGCCTCTCGATGATCTGGTCGGTCAGCAACTGGCGGCGAGCCGTTTCCTGACGTGGCTGACGGGCGTGTTCGCCCTGACCGCGCTGACGCTGGCCATCATCAGCATCTACGGTCTGCTGGCGTATTCGGTGGGTCAGCGCACACGCGAGATCGGCGTACGAGCCGCGCTTGGCGCCGGTCGTGGACAGCTGATCCGCCTTGTCGTAGGGCAGGGCGTGATGCTCGCGGTGATCGGCGTCGTGGCCGGCGGCCTCGCCGCTGCCGGCTTGGCGAGGTTCGTCGAGACGCAGTTGTATTCGGTGCGTCCGCTCGACGTGGTGTCCTTCGCCGCCACCGCCGGCATCATGATCGGGACGGCGTTCATCGCCAGCCTGATCCCCGCGTTCCGCGCGCTACGGATTGATCCGATCAGCGCCTTGCGCGGTGAATAGTCAGACGCCGAGGAACTGCTTGATCTGATCGCGCTTGGCCGCGGCGTCGCTCTGGCCAAGCTCGATCAGGTGCCGCACGTAATCGGTCTGGAACATCACCAGGCTGAGCATGTCGTTCGAGCGCGTCTCCTTCGTGCCCAAACCGCGAGTGAAGAATCGAAAGGCCTTTGGCAGATCGGCTTCGTAGTGATTCGCCAGCTTACCGAGATCTTCAGACGGACGTAATACCAGCAGCTCGATCGGCCTGAGCCCAAGCCTGCTATCGTCGTTCTGCGCTTCAATCAACCGGTTGATCTGCCGCAACTGCAGCGCGTCGTCTTCGAGCTGATCCAGGAAGATGGCGTTGAACAGCACGCCGGCGACCTGCGCGGGTGGCGGGTAGTCGACGATCATCGGACGGTCGGCTTCCTCGCGCGTGCGCGCGTAGCGCGTGGTCACGGCGAGGATGCGCGTGGCGCCGAGATGGATCGCGGGAGACAACGGCGCGGTAAGGCGGATGCCGCCGTCGCCGTACCACCCGCCATCAACTTCGATCGCGGGGAAGAAGAACGGCAGCGCTGCCGATGCCATCACGTGATCGACGCGCAGGTTGCAGGTCTGGCTCTTGCGTTGCGGCCGTTGCCAGTCCGGCATCGAGCAGTCTTCCCGGGTCTGCACCCACGTGATCGACTGGCCGGTGGTGTAGCTCGACGCGGTCAGTGCGAACGCGCGCAGCCATCCGGCGCGCAGGCTGGCGTTGATGCCGTCGATGTGGCCTTCGGCGTTGGCGTGCAACTCGCGCTCGAGCACTTCGCGTAGCGGCCGCGTGTCGACCATGCTCTTCGCCGGTTTGAGCGGCGACTTGCCGCCCGAGATCAAGCGTCCGCCCCAGCGGAATGCGCGCCACAGCAAATCCTGGCCGTCGACGCGGAACACTTCATCGAGGCGGAGGTTGCTCCACATCTCGGCGAGCTCGTCGAGCTTCTGGACGAACGGCTCCTGGCGGGCGGCGATGAATGCGGCGTTGATGGCGCCGGCCGATACGCCGGTCAGGACCTCGGGAATTGCGCTTGGGAACTCGCGCGCGAGGTATTGCAACACGCCGACCTGGTACGCGCCGCGGGCGCCACCGCCGCTGAGGACCAGGCCTAATCCTCTTGGATTGGTGAGCGGCTGCACGCCCAGATGCTAACAAAAGCCCGGGCGTCGCGGCTGCCAACGGTTGCGCACAAGTTCTCGTCAAACGGTGGCATGACGGATTTCATGCGCGACCTTCGCCAGGGCTTCCGGTTGTTGTTTCGCGCGCCTGGATTCGCGGCCACGGCGATCCTGACGCTCGCGCTTGGTATCGGCGCCACCACCGCGCTGTTCACGGTGGTCAATGCCGTGTTGATCGAGCCGCTGCCGTTTCCTGATTCAAACCGGCTCGTGCAGGTGTGGCGCAGCGAGTTGCCGGCGCTGACCTACGGATCCGCATCCTACCCGCGCTATCTCGACTGGCGTCGCCAGCAACGCGTCTTCACCGATCTTGGCGCGTGGTCGCCGCGCGGCATGACGCTGTCCGGTCCCGAAGGCCCGGAGCGACTGGCCGGTGCGATGGCGTCGGCGTCGTTCTTCAGCGTCGTCGGCGCACCGCCAGTGGCGGGCCGTTATTTCTCGGACGCGGAGGATCAGCGGGGTGGCGAGAAGGTCGCGGTGATCAGCGAGGCGCTGTGGCGTCGGCGCTTTGCCGGTTCGCCAACCGTGGTGGGCAGCTCGGCGCAGATCGACGGGGAGCCCTACACGATCGTCGGCGTCGCGCCGGCGGGGTTCACCGAAATATGGCGGCTCGATGTCTGGATCCCGGTTGGCCAGGTTGCCGATCCGGCGAATCGTGGCAGCAACTTCCTGTTGTCGTTCGGAAAGTTGCGCGAAGGCATGACGCTCGACGCAGCGCGCAGCGGCATGGCCGACCTTGCCGCGCAGATGTCGCGCGAGCATGCAGTTGACAAGTACTCCTTCACCGTCCGGCCGGTGCACGAAGTGATCACTGAAAACGCGACGCGGGGGTTGTGGATGTTGCTGGCCGCCACCGGCCTGCTGCTGCTGATCGCCTGCACGAACGTTGCGAACCTGCTCCTGGCGCGCGCCGTCGTCCGCGAGCGCGACCTCGCCATTCGCGCATCGCTCGGCGCCGGCCGCGGCCGCTTGTTCGGACAGGTGATGGGCGAGACTGTCGCCCTCGGCGTGCTCGGCAGCGTCGTCGGCATCGTGCTCGCGTGGGCGCTGCTGAGAATTTTCGTCACGCTTGCGCCGGTGAACTTTCCGCGGCTGGCGGCGATTCACCTCGACTGGAGCGTGCTCGGCTTTGCGTTGATCGTCGCGGTCTTTGCCGGTTTCATTGCGGGCATTGCACCGGCAATTCACCTGTTGCGATCAGATCTGAATGCCGTCATTCGTTCGGGCGGCAACCGCGCCATGACGGCAGGCCGCGCGCGTGCCGCGAGCCGACTGCTCGTGATCTCGGAAGTGGCGCTGGCGCTCGCGCTGGTCACCACGGCCGGATTGATGGTGAAGAGCCTGCTGCGGTTGCAGTCGCAGGATCTCGGCCTCACGCGTGAGCCCGTGCTCACGTTTGGCATCGGCGTGCCGCCGTTTGTGGCCAGTGGCAATGATGCGGTCGCGCGGTTTCAATCGGAGTTCCTGCAGCGCATCCGCGCGCTGCCCGGCGTCACGCATGCCAGCGCGATCAGCCTGCTGCCGATCGGCGCCACCGGCAACAACGGGCCCGTACGCAGGGTCGATCAGCTCGGCGACAACGAAGGCGTGCCGGTTACGGAGTTCCGCATCGTGATGGATCGGTACTTCGAGACGATGGAAATCCCGATGGTCGCTGGCCGTTCGCTCGACGATCGCGATCGAAAGGCGACCGAATTTGTGGCGGTGGTCAACGAGACGCTCGCGCAACGGTTGTTTCCGAATCTCAAGCCGGCTGACGTGGTGGGCCAACCAATCCGCATATTCGGCAACACCGGCCCGACGAACCGGATCGTCGGCGTCGCGGCGAACATCCGGTCGCGACGGCCGGAGATGCCGCCCGATCCCGAGGTGTACGTGCCCTTCGAGCAGAACCCGGCGCAGGGCTTGAGTTACGTCGTCCGGGCGCAGGGCAATCCCGCGGCATTGACGGGACAGATTCGGACGCAGTTGTCGCAGATGACGCCGTTCATCGCGATGGCCAACCCGCGAACGTTCGAGGAAGTGGTGGCGAATGCGACGCGCCAGTCCGGCCTGTTGTCGTGGCTGAGCGTGTTGTTCGGCGTTCTGGCGGCGGCGCTGGCGATCCTGGGTATTTACAGCGTGATGTCCTACACCGTGGCGCAACGGGAACGCGAGCTGGCGATCCGCGCCGCGGTCGGCGCCAATCGGTCGTCGCTG